>WTJZ01000031.1 GCA_011524615.1 Akkermansiaceae bacterium
CCGCAGAGATGGTTGATTCCGAGATTCAAGGGTTTGACACCGTTTCGGTGATGGCAGCAGACCGCGCTGAAGATGGGAGTGCGAAGGAGACTGTCTTTGTGGCTGGTGGACTAGGTATTGGGGGGACAGTCGGCGTTGGAGCGAGTGTGACAACGTATACGGCAAGTAAGACGGTCGAGAGTTCCATTACAGGGTCGACGATTTCGTTAGATTCGTCGCTGACGAGTAGTGCCGTACGGGATGAGGATGTAAGCTCTACGGTTGTTGCTGGTGGCGTTGGAGGTACTGCAGGCTTGGCTGGTGCAGTGAGTGTGTATAATGCTGAGAGCACGGTACAATCGGTGCTGACGGATACAGATATCACAGCATCAGAGGTCACGATCGGCACGCAGAACGCAGGTGAGATTGGGGTGATTAATCTCGCACTAGGAGCTGGTGGGACAGCTGGCTTGGCGGGGTCAGTGGTGGTCAATAATCTACAAGATACGGCACAGACGATAGTGAGCGGTACAGGGAGCATTAAGAGTACTAATGCCTTACTGATCGAGTCGGGGATAGATCAAGAGACGGATTTCAATGTAGCCGCTGCTGGCCTTGGTGCTACAGCTGGAGTGGCTGGGACAGTGGTCGTGAATACGGTGAATAATACAACCAAGGCAGAAGTCGGTTCTGGGTATGATATTACAGAAACTGGGACTGTTGATGTAACGGCGGACTCGAATTATGCGCGTAGCGGCTTTGCTGGGTCGATCTCAGGAGGGACGGTCGGTGCTGGAGCTGTTGTAACAGTTGATAATATTCAGAATACGACACAGGCTACTCTTTCTGCTGGTACGATAGACATTTCGGGTGCCGTAACGGTAGAGGCTAACGCTTACAATGACTACGACTTACAGGCCCTTACAGCATCTGGTGGGGCGGTTGCACTCGGTGCAACGGTTAATATTGTAAACATCGGGGGCTCACTTGACACCTCTGATGCGAGTCAACTGCAGGGGGATAATCGATCTGAATATGAAAGTGTAGAAGCCGAGTACGGAGTAACCGTGACGGAAGGCCTGACAGACGCACAGGTGAATGCCTCGAGTCTTTCTGCTGCCTCTCTTTCCTTATTGGCAGCTCAGGATAACGATATCGATATGATCTCTGGTGGTTTAGCGGCTGGAGGTGCGGCGATCGGGATCGGTATTGGTCTGGTGGATGTGCAGTCACAGGTGAGTAGTAGCATTGGTGGTAATGGTAATTATGCGCTGGATGGGGTGGGAGGATTAAGCCTTTCTTCCCTAGTGGATACAGCGGCAGATGTTTCCTCTTATGCCGGTTCTGTTGGGTCGTTTGCGATCGATATCCGGATTTCGGATTATGAATCGACAGCACGCGCTTCGACTTCGATTGGGAGGAATACATCGATCGACCTGCAGGACATAGGAGCGGCTACACTCGATGCTCAGGTCTTGGAGAGTTCTGACGTATCGAATGTGTCCATTACAGCGGGCGGTCTGGCTGCATCTGGAGCGTATGTGAGTACTGCTCATGAAGCAGATACCTCGTTGAGTCTCGCTAGTGGAGCTCAGATTTTGAATGCGACCACTACTACTCTCAACTCTGATATCGACTTTACGAAGTTGAATGCGACTTCTTATGGACTCTCGGTGGGGTTAGTTTCGGGGTCCCTACTTTATGCCAATGTGGAAGTGGCAGACTCGAATGCGGACTTATCTCTAGGGGAGAACTCTCAGATCACTGGTGGCAATGTGAGCATCTCCAGTGGTGTGAATACGCAAGATTTAGAGTCAGAAGTGGCGACCATCAATGTAGGACAAGGCGCAGTGGGGGTGAGTGATGCAGATCTCTCAGTGGACGGCGCATCATCAACCATTACGCTAGGCGGGAAGATACAGTCATCAGGAACGGTCACGGTCGCGGCCTCTTATCAGAATACGAGTCGCCTCAATGCGAATGCGGCAGGGGCGAGTGGCGGAATAGTTGGGGTTTCTGCTGGTTTGGCGGAAGTCACGAACAAGGGAAGCTCCTCTGTGGAATTAACCTCAGGTGCAGACCTAGAAGGCTCGAGTGTGAGCCTCACAGCGACCAGTGCGCTTCAGCATACCGCTGAGGCTAGTGTGTTGGCTGGAGGAGCAGTTGGCGTAGGGGTTGTCTCCTCAGAAATTGACTCTCATGGAGAGAGTACGGTGAAGCTCGCTGGAAAGGTCAGTGGCAGTAGTGTAACAATCAATGCGCAGACCACAGATGACTCTCTCATTGATAATAGTAGTGGGGCTGGTGGTATTGCGGCCGGAGGCTCAGGAGGAATCACGAATACTAATGTACTAGATGCAGATGTTACTGGGACGGGGATGCTGACAGTAGATACGAGTACACTGACCATGAATGCGCAGACGACCTCTACGTTTGATACCTCGCTCACCATGGCTAATTACGGACTGATCGCTGGTGGAGCAGGGAGTGTGACGAATACCGTTACGCAGGACAGCGCGGTGAACATGGCGACAGGCATCACCTATGAGGATACGAACTACAGTGCAGACGGGGTGGCCAATATAGTTGCCCGTAACACCACGACCAAATTGGAGGCAGGGGGACTCTCCTATAAGAATACTCTTGCTGGCCTCGGTGGATATTCAACTGGTTCTTCTCAGACTACTCATGCGAGTAATGCCTCAGTCACACTCGGAAGTTTTGCCAATGCGGATCACATCGATCTCGCAGTTCAGGCTGTGAATGATACGGAGCTTAGTGATACTGTGAAGTTTGATTCTTATTTGTTGGCTGGAGGATCTGACTCTCGATCGTATCTGGTCTCTCAGAATGATACGGACATTGTGTTTGCTGCGGGTGATGCGCATGTGAGCTCTCTGAATGTTGATGCGTATTCGACAGTGGATTTGAGTTCGGAGGTGCGAGCAGTGGTCTCCGGTTTAGTAGCAGTGGATGTTACTTCTTATAACTCTGCTATTTCTTTAGGAAGTGATGAGGTCTTGTTTGAGAACGGTACAAACTTTTTGGCGGATAATTCGATCACCATTGACGCCGGGACCGGAGGCTACGCGAAGGTCGATAACAAGTCATATTCTTATAACAAATCGATCTTACCAGTCATCCCTGATGCAGATATCTATTCACAAAGCGAGCGTAATGGCTCGATCGTGATGAATGCTGGTTCTGAAATTCGCGCGGGGAGAGACATTACTCTGTCTGCTTCGGATAATGACTTGACGGCCACTGGCTACGCGCTTGGTCATAGTATTGCTCTCGATGCTCTCAATGACTTTGTGCAGGCGATCGGTGGCTGGCTACTGGACATCTTAGGCCTTCCTTCATCGATTAAATATGAAGATGAGGTGAGTCGTTCTCTCACGAGCCAGGGTACAAGTATCACACTTGATGGGGTGATCCAATCTGGTCTCTTTAACTACTATTATGTCGGTTTCAGTGAGGAGAGTGGAACAGCTGATAACTCTATCGTGACCTTTGATTTACCTGATGAGGTTACTTCTAGCTACGCAAGGGAATTAAGCTTTACCTATGACTCCACGGATACATATTCGGCAGCGGGTGAAGCCTTGGAGAAGCTTGAGGAGGTAGAGCTCTTTATCGGAGCTTTCCTTAACCAGAGCCTAGGATCTGATGACCCGGATAACCCGGGCCAATACCAGGCCACCTATGAGGCTCTCTTACAGCAGAAAGTCTTCTTAGAAAGTGTGGTGGCGAATGGACTCAGTGACTACCCCTTCGGGCAGATTGTCATCGATGATCTTGAGGCAACAAATGGCAATATTTACCTCAACGGAGATTCGGTGAGTGGATCTGGTGAGATTAAGGTGCTGCAAGACGCTAAATTTATTATCGATAACCGCTCGCGTCATGCGTTGCGTACAGGAAATATTGATGTCAACTTCAAGGATGGTGGACAGGTCTTTGTGAACGATCTGGCTAAGTCGGGCACCTACAACGGGGTCTCCATAGGGAGTCTCTCTATCGCAGATACCCATCCTGGTCTTGTGAGTGCAGGTGAGAGTACAAATGCAGGGATCAGTATTTTAGGTAATACACAACCAAGTGATTCGATTACGGAACTTCCGCCGATGATTTTAGATGGTCGTCTCTCATATCGTGGTGGAGATATTAATCTGATCAATGAAAAGGGCTCTATTATTGCCACAAAGAATTTGGTCATTGAAGGTGATAATGTGCGGATGGCTGCAGGTAAAGATATCATTCTGGGTCTAGATAATCAGCCCGTACTCGGTACTTATAGTGTCGACCAGCGCCAATATGCTGCGATTTCTAATGCTATCAGCTCAGGCGAGTCTAGTGTGGATGTGACGAATTTGAGTTCGACCATTACGACCGGTAGTGGCTCAGGGTCTTCGAAAGTAGAATCTCTTGTTGGCGTTTACAGTACCCTTCTCTCACAAGAGGGCACTCCTTCAGACGGGAGTCCTGCTACTACCCCTGGTACAGTCGCGAATATTAAGAATGTGAAGACGCTGCTCACTCTGCTTACGGATGAGTCCTGGCGTACAGCTATTGATAATTACTCCACGACTTTGGTCTCCTTGATCGCCTCGCTAGAGTCACAAGTAGAGGCAATTGAAGCCTCAGAAACACACTTTAGTTCCATTACTGGCCTCAACTCTCTAGGTGGATTAGATACAGAAGATGCCACGGTGAAAGATGCTGTAATTGCAGCGATTAATGCGTCAAATATTACGGCGGGCGAGAAAACGGCGCTCATCACCGTGGTCAATGATACAGAGCTCTCGAATCTCTATGCTGGGTCAGACTTGAAGGCTAGCTTTGACTTAAATTCAGAGGCTCAGGAGGTGATAGTGAAGCAGACCTATGACTTCACCAGTGATAATGCGTTAAGAACAGAGATAAGTGATCTCAATATTGCAAGCGCCAAGGCGGATACGCTTATTGAGAGTATTACCCAGTTTGTCTATGACCAAGACATTACGCAGAGCGACGTTTGGGCCGGAGCAAAATCTCAAGTCGCTGGGACGGTAACGGCAAGTGTGGCAGGTACGACGAGCGCAGATGCTAATACGGAGGTCTTAGACGCCATAGACTCATTGAGTACGCTCTCGGAGTTCCAGACATGGTTCTCTGGTACTGCGATTACTCAGTCGGTGGATGGCCAAGAATATGTGGTAGGGTATAGTTATGATCTCGATAAGACCACAGCTCTCGAGGCAGCAATTACAGGAGTCCTCTCTCCGGTAGAGTCTGATCTCAGTGACGCGAATACCGATAACTTACAGCTGACAGCCTACACCCGAAATGTGCAAACTTTTGAAGATGCTGTGAGCCAAGTCTTTGGTGGTGCAACCTCTTCACAAGTGGTCTCCAACTTCCAACTCGATACAATCGATGTAGCGACTAACCTCACCAGTAGTAGTGCCACTGTGGCGGGGGAAAATATCTCGATTTCGGCTACTTCAGTGAACCTTAATGGCCATTTACAAGCTGGTTTCGATACACGTGAGATTACCATTACGGACGCGTTAGTAGATTTATTGAAGGCCGATCCAGATGATCTGGCATATACCACAGGGATCAGTGTAGAGAGCAGTGGGGAAAAGCTCGTTTATGATACCTTAGTACCACGTGAAGGCGGGGTTGTTGATAATGACCTTTTCTTTGTCGTTGATGGGGTCGATGTGAAATGGAATGCGGAGGAGCAACGAGTGGAAGTCGATGAGGTAGAAATCAAAGGAGGGAATATTACCATAGCAGGGCAACTCTTCAACACAGGAGAGGGTAATATCAATGTGATGAGTGGCTACGGTAAGGTGATCATCGACAACCAAACGGATGAGGACATCTATGTCGGTGATATTACCAACAATTACCTCAGTGGTAAAGTCACGCTCATCGACTCAAGCAGCAATTTAGCGGATGATACGGCTTCGACTTTTAAGAAGACCGAGTATTATCGTGAGCTCAACGATGCTGGTAATGTGCAGCTCGTCAAGGATGTCTACTCTAAGACTGGTGTAGATGGTGAGTTTGCTTTCGTTTCATCAGAATCCCACGTGATCTATGATGATAGTGCGACTTCTGAGGATGAAACGCGCCAAGGCGTCTTCAACCCAGAGGAGAATCTCGTCTACACATATCAGCGTTTTAATCTCACCGCAGATGATAGTGATGCTCTGAAGGAGTACACTACGATTACGATTAATGGGGAAGAGGTATCCGTGATTGCAGATTTCTTGCCTGTCTTGGAGCAGGATGCTGCAACCTACAGTTTGATTGGAGAGAATACGGCGGATGGTGTTTATAACATTGGACGCTATAGTACTTCTGGGACGATTGTCCTTAGCGGCTCTGGTGAGGGGTATACCCTGAGGACGCGTCAGTATGATCAAGATAGGTATTATGAGCAGAAGTATCTAGACCTTTGGATCCTGCCAGATGTCTTTCTTGAGGAATCACTCGTCTCCGATACGGTCTATGACACTTATACTAATATAGTATCGAATGTCTTCCAGGGGCAGACCAATAATGACCTCATTATCGACTACATCACAGATAATGGAGTAGCCGGTCTAGATCCGTTCGTGAACTATTCTGAGTACAACATCACTTATGGAGCGACTCAGCAGGACTTTGACTTCTACTATACGCGTACATACCTCCGTGAAAATGGCTTCTCATATCAAGAGTTTGTCACCTCCCAAGCTAAGCTGGATTATAGTCATGATGAGGCGATTCTCCGCGCGAGTAACCCTGTGAATATCAACTTTATGGGCTTTGACCGGGGAACCGTGAATATCTCTAGTGGCGGTAGTGTGGATCATGGGAGTATTTCCAATGCGGTGGGTGATACGACAATCTCTAGTACAGGTGGTAACATTGCTCAGCGGGCCAACAGCACGATTCATTCTGATGTCATTAATATTACAGCCTCTGTAGGGAGTGTCGGCACTGATGAGGTGAGTATGAACATCCTCCAAGATAATGATGCGCTCCAACAGTTGAATGTGAATGCTCATGGGGATCTCTATGTACAATCTCTGGCAGGGGCTCTCGAGTTCGACTCCCTCAGTAGTGGTGCGAATAATGAGTTAGAGTTAATTGCTGACGGCGATCTGCGCTTGAAGGGGCATACAGAGGTCACAAAGCTCAATGGTACGAACATTCACTTAGAATCTAAGACTGGCGAGCTCTTTGAGGGGAATGAGATCTTCATAGATACTCAGTCAGGTTCTAACGGGACGATTATCGCTACTTCAACGGTAGGTGACATTCAGTTGACAGAGTTGACCGGAGACCTGCAGGTGGAAAAGGTCGAAGCAGCAGGAGATGTCAGTATCACAGTAAGAGACGGTGGTATTATGGATGCTCAAGAGGAAGAGGCTGCAGACCTAGCTACTATCGAGCAACTGCTTTCGCTCTGGGATGAACTCGGAATCGAGAAAGGAACAGATGAGGCTGATGCTCGTGTAGATAGCCAATATGAACAGATTCAGGCTCTACATAAGGCTCAGTACGAGGAGCATTGGAGTCTACGCGCGACAGATTCAGGATATGCCGAGTATGATGCCGACTATGTATACACCTTAACGGAAAACCAAGAGGCGTACTACGTTAATGATACGGATGCCCGCCAAGAATTAATTGATCAGAAGACCGCAGATTACCATGCGGGAGCTGACCTACTTGGTGAGGATAAGAGTGCCGCGGTCTATGATGCCAACTATACCTACGAAGACACGAGTCTTCGTGAAGACATTGAGTCTAAGATGACTTGGTCTAAGGATGAGCTCACACAGTTTGCCTTTAACTTTGCCTATAAAGAGACGACCGATACAGTCGTTGATATTGAGGAGGCCAATATTACGGCAGGTGGTGATGTTGTCATCACGGCGGACTTTGTAGGAAAAGGCTTAGCAGATTATGTGCTCTTTGAGACGGATGCTGCTGGGAACATTACGACGAATAACATCCATGTGCCTGTTGTGGTGGATGGGGTGACGATCAATCAACCTACTGATGAGACCAAGCTAGTGATGATTTCTGCGGAGAGAGACCAGTTTACGATTGAGAGTGGGACAGATGGGCAGAACTCTCTGATGTCTGTGGAACAGAATGAGGACTTCGACATTGATGCGGATGGCTCTATTTCGATTAATACAGCGGCCAATACGGATAATACAGCTGAATATATTAACCTTGGAAGCGAGCAGACAGTCACCGTGAAGGATATTGTCTCGGAAGGGAATATCACGATTAAGTCTGCGGATAGTATTGTTGCGGCCTCGAGCCATTTGAACCAGAGCCACATTAGCTATGGTGATGCCCTTGTCTTAGAGGCTTCGCTAGGATTTATTGGGCAGGAGTCCTCTGGATCGGGGGCTTACTTGACGATCGAGTCTACGAATACGGCAATGCTCGATGAAGATCGTATTGGCATTACGGCACGTGCCGACGGGTCCATCTTCGTGCTCAATGAGACTGCAGGACAGGATCTATGGCTCCGTGATTTATATTCTCGAAATGGCGTAGTGACGCTAGAGGCTGATGGCTCGATTCTAGATCGGGATCGCTATGATTACGGCGACACCAATGATGCTATTAATATCGGGGCGAATTACATCGATTTGCTCTCCCATAATGGATCTATCGGATTAGATGATGACGCTATAGAAGTGAATGGTGAGACCGTACTCGTAGCGGACGCTCAGGAAGGCGCTTACCTTAGCGGGGATAATGACTTGCATGTAGAGTCCGCCAATGTGGCAGTTGGAGATGTAAAAGTCGACGCGGTAGGGGCATTGAGCGTGAATGAGGTCATTACGACGGAGGGGACAATAGACCTATCAGGAGATACGGTCTTAACATATACAGTCGACCCTCTAGACGATACTCGAACGCATAGTGCTGCTTACCTTTGGACGGACAGTGACCAGACGATTAATGTCTCGGCAAGTGGCGAAGAGGATATCGATATTGCACTGACTCTTGGAACACAACGAGGGATATGGAACCTTACGGCAGATCAGGCTATTCAAATGAATGATCAGTCATCTTCGACGTTGGTGATTGATCAAGTGA
>WTJZ01000039.1:0-7569 GCA_011524615.1 Akkermansiaceae bacterium
TTCAGAAAAAACTCAAAGTCATGCAAAAGATTGCCAATGAACTCAATTACAAGGTCTCAAAAGTCGAGACTGTATAAGGCATTCGCAGTTTTGTTATTTAGGAGGTATACAATCAAAAAGACTCTTGCTCGTCTCACGGCAAGAGTCTTTTTACTATCAGAGGTCTAGCACTCTCTGGTAGCAGTACTACAACAAACCGTTGCGCTTGTAATCCGAGATATTCACATCGCGAGAACGATTAATCATCTGGATGGTAAACTTCAGTAATCCTACCTCCCAGGTATCATCTACCGTCTCCAGCACTGCTAGTGATGGACTACCACTCTGATCGGCTTCCTCCTCAAGCTTTCCGATGACATTCTCTATCGGCTCATGAACGATCTCCTCGCGTGTCTCTACCTTCTTAAACTCAAAGCCGTAACGTAAGAAGGCGAGGCTATGACCATTCTGCTTCATCCAGTCTAACAGCTTAGAGGCCTCCTGCTGAGCATCATCAGAGAACCCGTCAAACTCGACATCACTGTAAGCCTCAGGTTTAATAATCATCGGTTTCTGCGCCTCGATGACACCAGCTCTCACTCTCACCTGTCCCACCTGATCCATAAGCTCAGATGCCATGAGAAACTCAAAGCGTGTTAATCCAAAGGTATCAATAAAGCGTGCTGGTTCACGGATGATCTTAGTAGACTCGAATGCGTAGTCGAAATCGTCTTGGTTAATGGGTGTCTCACTCAAAGCTATCTAAAGGTAAACGATATTGGTAGAAATGAAAGGGCAAAAAAAAGGAGCCTCGTCAGAGGCTCCAAGTCATATTGAGTAATCGAAACAATTACGCAACTTTCTCGATGTAAGCGAGGATGTCGCCTACTGAGAGAAGTTTCTCTGCTTCTTCGTCTGGTACTTCGATACCAAACTCTTCTTCGATAGCCATTACGAGCTCAACAGCGTCGAGTGAATCAGCACCGAGGTCTTCGATAAGTTTAGCTTCTGGCTTAACTTGGTCAGCGTTAACTCCAAGCTGCTCTACGATGATATCTGTTACTTTAGGTAATTGTTCTGACATACTTAAATGGGTCTATGGGTTGTTAACTTCCAGATTTGCGAATGGCAAACACTATTTAAGAAAAATCACGTATTCTTATGTATCAACCTTGTTCTGTGTCCTCTGCTACAAATTCAATAAGCTCACCCTTAAAGTTCGCCATAATGACATCAAAGAGTTTTTGTGCGGGCTCTCCTTGCTCTTTATCAAACTGGCCGTAGACCATTCCATCCACTTTCGCTTTCTTCGTCTCATTCCCTTCCTTGAAGAATAGAGTTGCTAGCCCCTTGGTCTCCCACTTTCTCTTGTCGATTTTGTGGATAGCGGTAAATAAGATCTTCTTGCCGCCTGGTGCATAATAGGCCTCTTGGTCAACAGCCATATACCTCGGTTTCATTCTGAGAGCATAGATCGCACCGATAAGAGCTACCAGTAGCCCGCCTACTCCAAAGTAAAGTTGCTCATCGATCTTATACCCCTTCATCATTTCCTTAGGAGGAGTCTGGCTCCACTTCATCTCGGAGGTATATTCCTTCCAAAGGTAAGGCTCATTAATCTCTAAGCCTTGCTCGATGTCTTCCTTAGCCAAAGCATAGAAGGCATCATAGTCTGATAAAATCGGAGGCCAAAGCTCGTCTCTGTACTGCTCAGGTACGATCATACGATCTTGCTCGAAAGCCAGGTCTTGGCATGAGGTAATGAACTCCCACTGTGCTTCGCCCTGCGCACCATACTCAGCAAACAACTCCTCAGCCTTCTGAAAGGTACGATAGATCAGTAAACGATAATTCTCGTCATACTCTCCTTTGATAAATTCACTAGGGAGTGGTGCAGTCCAGTCAAGATCCCCTTTTGACTGTGACGAGATGAACTCATCCCAACCTCTAGGACTCTCGCCAGCTTTCTTCGTGCTCGAGTAACTACGGTAATTCGTCAGTATGCTTGGCCATTCCTCATGCTGACGGTATGGCTCTACGATCTCACGGTGAGAGAAGTAGGCCAGCTCCTGTTGCTGAGCAAATTTCGTCCATTGCTCTTTACTACGCCCCATCTGCACATGCTTGACGAAGTAATCGCGCGCCTTCTCAAAGGTATGGTACTGAGTGAGCTTATAATTTTTCTCCGGATAACCAACCTTCCAATCATAAAGGAAGAACAACGATAGTCCGGTAAAGAGTGTAATCAAGATGCATGCTCTGAGCCAAAACCATCTCGTAACCGAACATTTTTCTAGGTAGTTATTATCCATTTTATGTAGAAGTATGATAATATAGCAAATACCTTACATAACTGACTTGTAAAGTCTGTTTTCCCCAAGAAACACCGCAAGCCTGTGTATGAACCAAAAATTTACCCCTGAGGTATGATAATCTTGTCCCCGACCTTAATCTTAGTCGGTTCAACGGTTGGGTTTGCCGATTGAATCGCTCCTAGGGAGACATTATACTTCCTAGAGATTGCCCACATCGTTTCCCCTGCTGAGACGGTGTGTTCCAGTGTCTGGGTCTTTTTCTTCGTTGAGTTCGTATTCTCAATCACTCGATAGACATCCTTCTTAACCTTCTCCACCAAGGTTCCAGTACTCTCCCCAACTTTATTAAGTTCAGGTGAATATGCCTGTAATTCTCGCTGAGTAGGAATTTTGACGGGACGGCCCGCTTCTAGAGCTTTATTCTTGTTAAGCTTTTTGATGACCTCGACGTCTACTCCGACCTTATCAGCAATCGATTGATAAGTATCCCCGGGGTTCACCCAGCGGTACGCCTCATTCTTTGAGATTTTAGGTACCTCTTCCTGTACTCGCTCTAGAGCAGTCTTTTCCTCTATCGTCTGGATGATCGGGGCCACACTCTGAAGCGCAGCCTCTCTATTCTTAGAATACTTGCTATGAAGCGCGATCGCACCAACTGCCACAATATGGAAGAGCAGTAGGATGAATAAGCCTGCTACGATCTTCTTGCCTAAGGAGTTACTATTATCGTCATTAAATTCAGCCACCGCATTAGTAGCGGCGACTCGATACCTTTTTTGTTTATTTGCCTTCTTAGTAACCGCACGTAGCACGTGATTACTCCGTGCTTGACTACGCTTAGTGATGATTCTGCGGTTACTCATATTTAGACTTAGCTTAGATCATTAACAATTGAACGAAACGCCTCTCCTCTGGCTACGTAACTTGCGTACATATCAAAGGATGATGTCCCTGGCGAGAATAAGATGTAATCTCCTTTCTGCGCATTCGATCGAGCAGCAAGAACAGCTTCTTCCAGGCTTAGACAATACTGGGTCTGTACCTCATCTGCAAAAAGCGATTCAAGCTCTGATCCAATTTCCCCAAAACTCAAGCAAAGTTTAATATTTTTTGCAAGCTTTCCTTTTAATGGACTGTAATCGAGCCCCTTATTTTTCCCTCCAAAGATGACAATAAGTGGCTGAGTAAAGGCATTCAGGGCCGTTTCTAACGAATGCAGATTGGTAGACTTTGAGTCATTAATGTACTCGACCCCATCTAATGAACGAATAAATTCACATCGATGCGCTGGAGGAGCAAAGCCTGCCATTAATTCTTCAAACGGCACATTCACCTCAATTCCCAAGCACTGAACTGTCGCAATCGCTGCCATCGCATTCTCCACGTTATGTAGCCCTCGGAGACGAGTTTTCTGTAGGTCAACCTGGAGCTCTTCTGCCCCACAAATCCTGCCTTCCAGATAGTGATAATCAGCCTCGGTCGTAGCAGCACTAAAGGTAACATGATTCTGCTCGAACCTTAATCCTTCCTCCTTTCGAGACACTTTCCAATCCGTAGGTAAAAGAGGCTCAAAGATTCTGGCCTTAGCCTCACGATACGCCTCCATACTAGGATAACGATCAAGGTGGTCAGGCGCTAAATTCAACCATAAGGATACTGCCGACCGAAAGGTAGAGATCGTCTCAAGTTGAAAAGAACTCACCTCTACAACTGCATACTCAGGAGCACCAGAGAGCACTAACTCTGAGAGAGGTACCCCATGATTACCACAAGGTAATGCCTCCCTACCCAGCTTATTGAGGATGTGGGCAACTAACTCTGTCGTCGTCGTTTTTCCATTAGTCCCCGTAATCCCAATACAAGTTCCATCATAAAAGCGGTAACCTAGCTCTAATTCCCCGAGTAACTCTCCCGCATTCTGTTGAAAGGCTCTGACAAATTCTCCATAGGTATCAATACCAGGGCTAATGACGAGGTAATCCGAGTGTACCGACTCCCCTGTCTGCGAGGTTGCTGACGTATAGACTTCTATATCCTCATGTATTCCCTGAAGCGAAACTTCTTCGCGGCTATCATAGAGACATACTCTTGCGCCTCTAGCTACTGATAGGTTGGCGGCAGCAACACCACTGCGCCCAGCTCCCAATACAACAACTAGCTTCCCTTCCAGTGAAAAGGACTCCGTATTATCTCTAGAATATGATTTCTGCATGATTGATCTCCTTATCATTACCCTGCGGATCCCACCTATGCGACTAAGATTTTTGCCTTTTTATTCGATCTCTCCAGTTTTTGCATCTCCCGCACTCTAGTGATCCATCATGCTACAATTGCCTTATTGAAAGAAGGGTAAAAAATAAGGCCTTTCATGTTAGAGAGGCCTTTACTTGCGAGGATAATAAATGGAGCGGGTGATGAGATTCGAACTCACGACATCGACCTTGGCAAGGTCGCGCTCTACCACTGAGCTACACCCGCATATCCTGCGTGGAGGGAGACATTACTCAGAAAGGAAAACATCTTTCAAGGAAAAACTTGTGGTAAAACTAAAAAAGTGATTCTAGCATAGGGCATGATCAAAATTGAATCCGATAAACTGGCTGAAATCATTGCTTATAAGTGGACTGAGATCGAGAGTATCATTCCTCAAGAAAGTAAACTCCGTGCGGCAGCCTTAGCGCGTAATGACTTCCGAGGCTTTCGTCGCGCTCTTGATAGAGGTGAGGGATTACTCGGTGTGATCTCGGAGGTTAAGCAAGCCTCCCCGTCGGCAGGTATCATCGATCCTAACTTCGATGCGATCAAGCAGGCCAACCTCTATATCGAAGGAGGAGCGAGCTGTATGTCGATCCTCACTGATCAAAAGTACTTCAAGGGCTCTCTCTCTGACTTTGTCAAGATCGCTAAAGAAAGTCCGATTCCCCTTCTCAGAAAGGACTTCACAGTACACGAGGTCCAGATCTATGAGGCAGTCGTTGCAGGAGCTGACGCAGTCCTCCTCATCGTTGCAGCTCTCGATGACGAGACTCTCAAGCGCCTCTTCAATACCGCCAAAGACTTACAACTCGATGTACTCGTAGAGGTGCACAACCTAGAAGAACTAGAGCGTGCACTGGAACTCGACGGCATCGACCTACTCGGTATCAATAACCGTAACCTCAAGACCTTCGTCACTGACTTAGCTACGACGGAACAACTTGCGGAGGAAGTACCAGACCACATTCTACTCGTCTCCGAGTCTGGGATCAAAGACGCTACGGATGGTCAACGTGTCCTTAATGCAGGCGCTAATGCAATCCTAGTGGGAGAATCTCTCATGAGAGCTAATACCCCACAAGAGGGCATCGAGGCATACCTAAACCTAGAAATCCAAGAGGATTCAGCTGAGGGTTAGACCTGCGAGACATTCAACTCATCAACCTTCAATGGTTGGTGAACTGTACGCAGATCCAGATCAAACATCAGCTCCTGATCAGTGGCAGGAGTAGATTTCACTGTAGGCTTGATCAGGTTTGAGACCACCTCGACAGAGGCGATTCCCTTATTAATACTGACAAGGTGCATCAACCCATTGCCTCCAAATGGTTCCCACTGCGCATTGAACATGACTTGCTGACATACAGACCCGTCAGATCTGACATCGCGGCGTAAGCTCTGCGTCAGGTAATAGGCGTCCTTTGCTTGGCCTGAGATCGGCGACTTTTCATAGGGCTTATGATGGCCATTGTAAGTTAATACGATATTAGAGCATCGTGAGACCAACTTGGTCCATAGATCCTCCCCACAATTCACTCCCCCTAATTGATGTGCAATGTCGAAGAGGTAAGGACTCCCTGGGCTCGAGACCTGACTACGCCTCGCCTCACCATTAGCCGTGTAGAGCGTAGAGTAATGATCGATGAAGTCATGAGTCAGGAGGATTGTAGGATGCTGGTCATATTGATCCATCACATCACGAGCCCAATCGACCACTTCATTACGGGGCCCAAACTCTAGGGACAAGACTTGCCATGTCTCTGCGCCGATCTTGATCTGATAGAGAGCATTACATACACTCCCCTTTTCAAAGCTCTCCACTAAAGCCTTGTCATTCAACGGGTTTTGCCCTGGCTGAAAGTGCTTATCCAAAAGCGTAAATCGATCTGAACTGAGATAATCAAAGCCTAAATCATGATTACCAAGGGTCACGAAGTACGGGAGAAGCCCATCAAGCTTGGCGAATGCGCGCCTTGCTAGTGCCCACTCAGGAGCGGTATTGGTATTCGTCAAGTCTCCTAATTGAAGTACTGCATGAATCCCTAATCGCGTCTTATTCTTCAGGATCCAGTCCATCATCCCCTCTAGGACATGATAGTTCGCAGGATCTCCAGTATAAAACTGAATATCAGGTATGACTATAAAGGCACTTCTCATCTATGATCCAATTAAACATAACTACCTCTCAACAAAAGGATTTTACTGTTAACTTTTCGTCACATTTTTTGATACCACTTTTCAGTTGCATGGAGTGGATAGATTGGCTTTGTTATGCGCAATGCCGAGGAAGAAGAAAAAGCATCATGCGCGACGTGTCATTAAACCTGCGAAAGCACATCGCAATAAGATTCTTAACCGAGATCTGGATGCCGCTTATAATCACTTCTGCGGCACCCGTCTCCATAGCGTACTCGTCCATCTCGAGAGTATATCAGAGGACTGCACTCTGGCAAAAGGGTATTACCTAGCACTCAAATGCGAAATCGCCAACCGCCGAGCAAAGAAGCATAAGGGAGACATGCGCGCCAAACTCTATCGAGAAAAGGTCAAGTATCTCCTCCAACTTATCTCTCATTGCCAACTCTACAACTACCGCATCGAGCGTGCCGTCTCTTATGAAACCGGCGGACCAAGCAATATCGTCTATTGCTACCTCCCCGGATGTGAGCAAATCAGCTGGCATGCCTCTATCGGTAAGCTCCCCATTCCCGAGGCTACTGATGACTGGGATGAGAAGAAGTTTACAACGCTGAAGAAATTAGAAGAAGGCCTGAAAAAGGAGTTCTACTTCGACTCTGTCCCCACCTAGGTTACATCAGAGACTAGGTCAGTAATCAGGAGTAGCTCGTGCACACATCGCACGAGCTCATTTAATGATGGGCATCATAGTGACCGATCTGCTCACTCAGGCATTTTTCCCATGAGAGCGAGCGAGTAACAACACGCTCTCCTCATCAGGTACGTCCCCTGAGTCCCCCTAATAGCCAAGCGGTCTGCTATTTTCTCAAACAAAAAGCAT
>WTJZ01000039.1:7669-9046 GCA_011524615.1 Akkermansiaceae bacterium
CCCCTGAGTCCCCCTAATAGCCAAGCGGTCTGCTATTTTCTCAAACAAAAAGCATGACAACCCACTCATTTCAAGGCTCATTAACTATTATGCTTAATCCATTTTTAGACAAAAGCTTTCCGCCTAACTGGGCTCTAATGACTGCTGAACACATAGAACCAGCAATCACCACCTCTATCGAAACAGCGAAAGAAGCACTCGCTACGATCAAAAGCCAAGACCTCGCACAAGTCACGTATGAGTCTAGCTTCCAAGCGCTAGAAGACGCCACCGATGACCTCTACCGTGCATGGGGACGGCTCAACCATCTAGACTCAGTACGTAACTCTGATGACCAGCGCGCCGCTCTGAACAAGATGCTCCCCATCGTGACCGAGTTCTCCTCAGGCATCCCGCTCGATGGAGAACTCTGGGCCGTACTCAAGGCGTGTAAAGAATCACCACAGAGTCAAGAGCTCAGTGCAGTCAAGCAAAGGCACATCGAAGATACCTGTGCAGGCTTTATCAATGCAGGCGCAGACCTCCCTACCGAGCAGAAGGAACGCTACGCTAAGCTCCAAGCTGAACTCAGCCAAAAGACGCAGAAGTTCTCAGAGAACGTACTCGACTCTACCAATGACTGGGAACTCATCCTCACAGACGACTCTCGCCTCTCAGGTCTCCCAGACTCCGCTATTCAGGCAGCCAGAGAGAGTGCGCTAAGTAAGGGACATGGCACGGAAGAGGAGCCGCACTACCGCTTCACCCTCCAGCATACGAGCCTCATCCCTGTGATGCAATACGCAGATGACGACAGTCTCCGCCAAGAATGCTGGACAGCTAACAAATCTGTAGGCTGGAAGGCTCAATTTGATAACTCAGACCTCGTACGCGAGATCATCACGCTACGTCAAGAGAAGGCCACACTACTGGGCTTTGAGAGCTTTGCAGACTGGGCCACTAACCGTCGTATGGCTAAGTCTGGCGCTAATGCCCTCCAGTTTACAACCGACCTCCAGAGTAAGGTCGCCCCAGCCTTCCAACAAGACTACACCGAGCTCCAACAGTACAAGGCAGACAAGACAGGAGCAGAACTCTCCCCATTACAACCATGGGAGACAGGTTATTGGGGTGAGAAGCGCCGACAAGAGCAGTACGACTTCGACGAGGAGGCTCTCCGCCCGTACTTCCCGCTCGACCGCGTGATGCAAGGAATGTTCGACCTCGCCTCTACTCTCTTCAACGTAGAGATCAAGGAAGCAGACACTCCTCCATGCTGGCATGAGGAGGTCAACTTCTACACCCTCACAGATAAGACCAGTGGCGACCACCTGGGTTCATTTTATGCTGACTGGCACCCACGTGAGTCTAAGCGTGGTGGGGCCTGGATGAACTGTC
>WTJZ01000136.1 GCA_011524615.1 Akkermansiaceae bacterium
GGCTTCATTTCTCCTTGATGCTCCACAGATACGGCAATAAGTACCCATGTGATTAATGCGGATCGTTGCTCAAGGCTTCTACGTCCTTAGTGAGTCGCTCTACGGCCCATGGAGGTAATTCAGCTTCTCTTGCTAGGAGAGCCTGCTTGCTGTTTAGGTTGGAGTAGTATCGGGAAAAGATGTCATGTCCAGGAGGGTAGTCGCTTTCGGGAGTTTGTTGCAGTAATTCCACTGCTAGATCGAGATCCTTGCTGTGAATAGCGGTGCGGAGTGCCTTCATGTTACTGAGCTTTGGCTGGTAGATGGTAGCAGCTCCTAGCCATACGAGTACACTGATCCCCGCGACGGTTAAAATCCGGTGAGGCATCTTGCCTGACACCTTCTCTTGATAGCCGCGGCCCTTAGACTTTTTCGTGAAAATTAAGAATACGATGAGTGAAACGACGGCTAACCAGAAGCTGACTACTACCACAAAACTTGTGGCATCCACCAGGAATTGATCACTCTCTGAGAGACGCATTCCACCCATAATCCCTACTAAGTTCAGAGTCTTATTCACTCCACCGAACATCATTTCGAGAGAGGCTGGGATGAGCATGGCTGAATAGGCAACAACGGTTGGGAGCTTATAGAGCGTACGAGCCGTTTGCCCCATTAAATAGACACGCCAAATCGATACTACTAATAGGGTAGCAAAGTTTAATTGAGTAGCTGGCAGAATAGGCATGAAGCTCTCGTACGGGATACCATAGAGCCAAGCGAGGGGAGCGGTTAGGAAAAAGCAGCGCATCCAGGCGGTATAGTTCGCAAAGCGATGAGTCTCTGGTGCGAGAGGAATTCGACAGACTAAGCGGAGAAATCCGAAGATCAAGAATGAAGAAAAGAACGCCATCCCGAAGGGGCCAGTGATCCACATGGGCTCTTCCAAGAGGAGGTGGTGATCATAGTTCCTCGCGAGTCCAGCGCTGACGATGAAGAGGCAAGATACCCAGAAGAGGTACTTTGTGGTGGCGACCTGTTCTATCGCCTCTCGTCGGCCTAAATAGAATCTACCTAAATCCTTCCAGTTCATAAGGGGTAACCTATCGGAGGAGCTTTAGGAATCAAGGTTTAAGCCCTGCCGTTTTTGTGACCAGAATTGGCGTGTTCGCTTTCGGACAGCTGTGGGATGGTATAAGCGCTCCATTAGCCCGTGGAATCCACTCCGCAACTGTTCGACACTCATATCTGTGGGCTGGAAGTTGATATCGAAGAGGGTGCATCTTTCATGAGCATCAGCTACTAAGATGCGTCCCTCATCCGTCAGTTGTTGATACATAGGAGTCCCTGGGAAGGGGGTGAGATAGGTGATCTGCACATCGAATAATCCACTGCGTGCTACAAAGTCTGCGACGGTGTCAAAGGCCGCTGGGGATTGGCCATCTAGCCCTAGGACGAAGCATCCGTTAACGGCGATACCGTGGCTCTGAATGGTTTCGATCGCACGCAGGTAGCGATCCGCTCGCTTGGCCTTCCAGTTTGTCTTTGTTTCGATCCCATTAAGAGATTGAGCGTCTGGGCTTTCTAATCCGATGAGCACTTCTACACAGCCAGCGGCGCGAATCATCTTGAGTAGTTCAGGATCATCTGCGATCGAGATGTCTGTCTCTGTGAACCAGCGGATTTCCTCCTTTGTGATGGCCTTCATTAGCTCTCGTGCATGCTTACGGTTAGAGAAGGTGTTATCATCTGCAAATTCGATAAAAGGGGGGCCGCCTGATAAGTTCTTAAGCATTTGGATCTCAGCAATGACCTTGTCTACAGGCTTCACCCGAAAGGTGGGGCTTAATCGGATGGAAGAGGCACAGAACGAGCAGGAGAGCGGACATCCACGTTGGGTCTGAACTGTAAACCGGGTGTATCTCTCCGGGGACAGGAGATCAAAGGCTGGCATAGGGGCATATTGGAAGTCAAAGGGACGTCCCTGTTTGGCATTGTAACTCGACCGCAGTTGTCCCGCTTCGAGGTCTTCTATAATCTGAGGCATCACAGGTTCGCCTTCACCGATGACGATACAGTCTGCATGTTGCGAGGCTTCTGTCGGGTTTAACGTCACATGTAAGCCGCCCAATATGACGGTGGTACCTATTTCACGAAAGGCGCTCGCCCATTGGTAAGCCTCCTTAGCGGTGGCGCTGAGGAAGGAGATGAAGACCACATCAAAGTGGGTCGGCACCGCAGAGCGTCGTAGGTCGCGTACTTCGTAATATTCCTTTGTGTGCTTGTCAGGGATCATCCCTGCTAAGGTAAGTAAGCCTAATGACGGTAGTGCCTCAATTTCCTTTGCTCGAGAGGCTACAGCCGGAAAGCTTAAGCCTAGCTTAAGCAGTTCATTATCACATACGCGCAATCCACTCATCGCGATCAAACCCAAATGCATGCCGATAGATAGAGCTGTTTATGTAGAAAGGCTAACTTATTTGTTATTTAATTAACCTTTCTGATCTTTATTCTTTATTGGTACTATTTATGACATCGAAGCGGACCCTTACAGGGAGGTTGACGGGATTTCTTAATGCGATAATGATTTGCATTGAGACTTTGGCGAGAGGGACGTAAGGTGTGGTTATGAGTACGGCGGTGTTTGTGAATCCCTTTACCGACTTTGGGTTTAAGAAGATC
>WTJZ01000020.1 GCA_011524615.1 Akkermansiaceae bacterium
GTCATGTACCAGTGCCCGCTCGATCTCCTCAATCGCGGCTCCCCCCTGCTCCATGTAGCGGGCTTGCAGGGCCTGCGCCTGCCCCGTCACCTCTCGCTCCTCTGCCTCTGTATCAGTGATCTGCTGCCGCAGCGCATCACGACGGGACTGCTCTGTCTCCAGTGCTGCCTCTAGCAATACGATCATACGCTGAGCAAACCAGACAGGTGTCATCTCCCTCAGATGGCGATAATCCACTTCCTTTGCCGTAAGCTTCTCTAACTTTTGGTTCTCACGCGCAATCGGTTCTAGACTCTCAATCTGCTTACGCGAGCGGAGTAACTCCTGATAGATCTCCTCGAGACTATCAAAGCTCTCCGCCACCTTCAGCGCACGGGTAAAGAGGGGCTTATTATCCAATACCAGTTCGCGAAAGATCTGGTTGATACTATTGAGCTGCTTCAGCCCTGCTGCCCGATTTAAGAGGTCAAAGGCATTCTCCCCGACCTCAAAGAAACGACGCAGCCGCGCCAGATACTGCTTCTTACTATCCGCAAACACGGTCACATGCTCATGTTCCTTCCCGTATTTGGTCACCGCACTCTTCCCACCCTGTTCAAAGAGCGAGAGCATATCTACAAAGGCATCCTCATGATTCTCTATGATGAACCACAGCTTATGCAACTCAGCACTAGAGGATGAGTGAGAGTCAAACCAGAGAATCGCCCCGATCTTATAACTCTGCTCCCCACTCGTGTAAGTCGCTGAGATCCCCGTCACGGTTGGTCCAGGTCTCATGATACGATCCCGCTCCGAACTCTGATCGATCGTCCCCTGAATTCCTCGCACGTATGAGGCGAGATCTCGATCGTTCTTATCATGTCCCCCTGTCGAGGCGAGGTTATACGCTGGACGCGCCACTAACAGCGTCATCAACGCATCAATCAAAGTCGTCTTACCACTCCCCGTCGCCCCAATAATCGCCGAACCCCGTGGGTCAATCTCGGCTGGACGGTGCAACCCCGAAAACGGCCCCCAGTTAAAGACTGTCAAGCTACTCAACAAATAACGCGTATCCGCTGCCACCTCGTTAATGTGAAAGAGCTCGTTCATCTCCATTAGACATACCTAGCCCTGTCGCGGAGGGAAACCTCAAAGATTGATTCTTTAGGAGAATTCACCACAAATGAACAGAGAGTATCACCAGTGCCCCCTATCGCCACTTAATCATCCCCCCATCAGCAACAGGCCGCCCAATCAGAATAATATCTTACGAGCCTCCTCCTCTGTTAACCCATTCGCAATGAGTTTCTCCAAGGCCTCTTGCAGCCCCAGCTCTCGACCTTCTTGCTTCCCTTCATTATAGGCTGAGTGGACGACATTATTCAGATCTCGATAGACCTTGAGACTCTGTTGATAACGTTGATGCTCCTCGGTATTCATGAGAGGGATCTTCGCTTTCTCGAAAGCGGTCTCAAAGGTAGCACGCCCCATGAAAATCTTGGGAACCTCTTCGAGGTCTTCCAGATTTTTTAAGAAGTAGAGCCACAGCTCCTTCGTATCCGTCAGCTCCCCCACTCCCTTATTGAATTTAGGCATTTCCACGGTGATAAAGGTCAGCTTATCATAAAAGGGCTGGTTATGCTGATCCTTCAGACTGATGTAACGCACCACTTCCTCTTCTTGTGCCTCATCATCGAAGATGAAGTCCAGTATACCGATACAATAAACCGGCTCCAAGCGAAAGTTCCACTCCCCTTTCTCCGCCTGCTCTTGGATAGGAAAGGTCGTGTAGTACACCATCCTATCCTTAAAGAAGTCTTGCTTCTGCTTTTGTAGCTCAACAATGAACGTCTCTCCCTGTGTACTCTGGCAATACAAGTCAAAGACCGCTCTACGCTCGATCGCAGTTCTCCCCAAGAACTCCGCATTACGAAACTCTAAGCTCTCAATCTGGTGTTGATCGGGGAGTAGAGCATTGAGAAAGTCCTTGAGCAACGGCAACGACGCTTCTTCTCCAAATAACTTCTTGAAGCCAAAGTCAGTAAAGGGATTGATGAATTGAGCGCGTGCCATGGGGGTATCTTACAGGGTGAATCCGTTTCAAGCAAGGGATCACTAATCCTGAGTCGCTAATGATTGGTATTGCTGGAGGAGAGCCTTGAGGTTCTCAGGGTTCGCCAAATGCACAATAATAGGGCGGATCGAAAACTCCCCATGCTCATCGATAGCGCTGACGAGACCGTGATCCTTGAGAGAAGAGAGAGCATTGGTCACGCGACGCTCATTATTCGCATCACTCCCCGAGTCTGGGATAAAAGAGAGCATCTCATTCACGATCTCATCCTGATGGAGTGTGATCTTAGCCACCCCGATCCCCTGATCCTCTTCTGCTAGGAGAAAGTGGCGACGTAACAGCGCAAGCAAAAGGGACTGCTCCAATGTCAATCGCTGTCGTCTCACCAGAGGGTGAGACCAACTCTCGTCCTGTGCCTCTGCAGTCGCCGCTGTCTCGTATGTCGTCACGAGCAATAATCCCCGTGCCTCATCAATACGCATCGATAAATCCAATGGCTCCAGAATCTGCTGAATCTGAGGCTCATGGAGTCGCGCTGTCTGGTAGACCTCTGCCTTGGTCACCTGCTGGATGAACCCGAACCGTAACAGCTCCTGCAC
>WTJZ01000307.1 GCA_011524615.1 Akkermansiaceae bacterium
TCAGCGGTTGGCTCTAATTTTGACGTAATCAGTTGCATTCATCATGCAATCGGAGGCAGCACCTGCGATTTCACAAAAAAAACACACTTTAGACTTCCCGCTTCAGCCACTTTATTTCTATTTACTAAAGGTATGAGTCCAAACACTCCAGAAATCACTGAAGCTCAACTTCAACCAGCAGAAAGAGAACTCTGGCTAAAAGCTATGAGTGCGGTGCAAGTCAACAACCACGAGTATGCGATCAGCATCCTCCAGAGCATCGTCGGGAACAACCCAGGACTCCTAGAGGGACGTGAGGTATTGAGAAAGTGCCAGGCGATCAAGAACTCAGGAAAAGAAGCGGGAGGGACGAAACTCTTTGGGATGACGATCGGAGGTGGATCTAAGCCAGCCTCCCCAAAGGCGAAGGCGGCGGCGAAGAAAGATCCCCTCTCAGCACTCCCAGTCATCGAGGCAGAACTCAATGATGACCCATTCAACCCAGAGCTCAATGATCTCCTACACACCTGTGCGGCCTCGCTCGCGATGCTTGGTACGGCGGAGTTTGCCCTAGAGACGCTCCACCAGAATAACCCAAAGCAGACGAAGTATCTCCACAAGCTCGCCAACTTCTACATCGCGAACAACAAGTTCGGGAAAGCGGCTAAGGTCTACCAGACCATCGCGAAAGAAGACCCCACTGACGCGGTAGCGATCAAAGGGGAGAAGGACTGCATGGCGAAGGCGTCTATGATCGAGAGTACGCAGAGCGTGGGCGGACAGGCGACGCTGAAGACGCGTGATGACTCACTCCGTCTCCAACTCGAGAAGCAGTCTAAGACGGGTCTCACGAAGGACCAGCTCGCAGAACGTCGTGACGAACTGCTCAATGCCTACGCGGCGAATCAACATGATCTCCAGACCGCTCGCGGACTCGGTGAGATCTACGAGCAGCTCGACGACTATTCCAACGCCTACACCTTCTACCACTGGGCATTCCAACTCAGTGAAAACGATGCGACGCTCATCAGTAAGGCTGATGCCATGAAGAACAAGGCAAACCAGCAGAACATCAAGGCGATCGAAGACGCACTGGCAGCAGACCCTGAGAATGCGGAGCTCCAAGCGCAACTCGCGGAATACAAGCAAGTCGCCATCGGTGAGCGCATCACTGAGTGTGAGGCTCGTGTCCAAGAGAACCCGACCGACGGAACACTCCGATACGAGCTCGGTAAGGCGTACTTCGATGCAGGACGACCAGAGGATGCGATCCCACACCTCCAGCAGGCGAAGAGTAATCCTGCGATCGAGACAAAGGTCCTCCTCCTCCTCGGCCAGACCTTTGACGCTAAGGGGATGACCGATATGGCGGTGAATCAACTGAACCAAGCGAATGAACGTCTCCTCTCTATGGATGGAGTGAAAAAAGAGGTCCTCTATCAACTCGCGATGCTCCACGACAAGGCTGGCGACAAGGATCAGTACCTCGCCTCGCTGAAGCAAATCTATGAAGTGGATTACGGTTATCGCGATGTAGCACAGCGTGTAGAGGCTGCATATTAATTCATCTGAGCGTTGACTCTTATCGTTTTGACCTTATTGATATTGCCATCATGAGTACAGTAGATCCAGCTATTATGAAACTAGGCCAAGAGGCCTATACTCTCTGTGCAGGGTGTCACACCCCTACCGGTCAGGGACTCCCTCCAGCATTCCCACCTCTCGCAGGTTCAGAGTGGGTTCTCGGTCCTAAGGAGAACATCATCAAGATGATGTTCCGTGGTCTCCAGGGTCCTATCGAGGTCAAGGGACAAGAGTACAACGGAGTCATGGCTCCCAATGTAGCGATGCTCCAGACCGATGAAAAGATCGCCGCTGTTCTTACCTTTATCCGTAATAGCTGGGGCAATGAGGCCTCTGCTGTCACCGTGGAGGAAGTCGCAGCTCTCCGTAGTGAAGTAGGGCAACCAATGCTCCTCGCTGACGAACTCATCGATCCTAAGTCTGTCAAAAAAGAAGCAGCAGCACCGGCAGCAGAAGCCGCTGAAGCCCCAGCAGTAGCTGAGACGCAAGAGGTGATCGAGGTCCCTGCGGCTCCTCTCTCTGCTGTCAAGGAGTTCGAGAACGATAGCATCTTCGGAGGCTCTATGTTCGCTCTCTGGGTGGTCATCTGTATCATCCCAGTGCTCATCGGAGCAGGACGCAACAAGAAGTAAGCGTAGACAATTTTAAGCACTGAGTTGCAGCCTCGCTTGCAACTCAGTTTTTTTATGCTTCAGTATCGGTAGATGAAACCTGAAATCGGAAAACCAGCACCAGACTTTACCGCTCCCGTTATTGGAGGAGAGTACGCAGAAGAGACCTCTCTCAGCCTCAGCGACCTAAGAGGAGAGACCGTTGTACTCGTCTTCTACCCAAAGGATAATACCCCGGGCTGCACGACACAGGCCTGTGAGATGCGAGACGACTGGTCCAGCCTCTCTAGTCAGGCAAAGGTGTTCGGCGTCAGTATCGACCCGATCAAGAGCCACGTAAAGTTCATCGATAAGCAAGAACTCCCCTACCCGCTGATCTCTGATGAGGATAAGGCGATCGTAGAGGCCTACGGCGTTTGGGTAGAGAAGTCGATGTACGGTAAGACCTACATGGGTACCGAGCGCTCTACCTTCATCATTGACCCAGAGGGGAATCTCCAGACCATCCTCACCAAGGTGTCTCCTAAGAAGCACCTCGCGCAGCTCAAGGAAGCGCTCGCGTAACCCCATCCACAGGCGGATCAACGATCCGTCTGTCAACCTCTAGGGATAAAAAAGGAGAACTCAGCACTTGCATTTTTGCACAGAGCAATCACACTTCCCTGCAAGATGATCTCCTTTATCCTCAATACTGTCAAAGGCTTCACCATCGGTGCTGCAAATGTCGTCCCTGGTGTATCCGGAGGTACGATGGCCTACCTGCTCGGCATCTATGAACGACTACTGAATGCGATCAAGTCGTTCAATGCCCAGTCCATCAAGCTGCTCCTCAAGTTCCAGATCAAGGAGTTCGTAAAGAAGACAGACCTGATCTTCCTCCTCTCCATCTTTCTCGGAGTCGGCATCAGCTTCATCACCCTCGCCAAGTTACTCAAATGGGGGTTCGAGAATCACCCGATCAATGTGTGGAGCATCTTCTTTGGTCTCATTCTGGCTTCTATTCCGTCTCTGATCAAAGGAGTTAAGCAGTGGACCACAGGATGTTACGCCCTCGCGGTCATCGGGCTCCTCAGTGCCGGATCAATGGCGTTCCTCACCCCTGCTAGTGAGAATGAGAACTTCTTCTACCTCCTCATCTGTGGAGTCGTGGCGGCCGCCAGTATGATCATCCCAGGGCTCTCAGGCTCGTTCGTCCTCCTCCTCCTCGGTAACTATAAGCTCATCATGCTGGATAGCGTCTCAGCACTCGCGGATGGAGATCTCAGCGCCTTTAAGATTCTGCTCCCTGTCATGCTCGGAGGTGCAGGTGGGGTCGTCATTCTGGCTAAGCTCCTCAGCTGGCTCTTCAAGAAATACAATAACCTCGCGCTCTCACTGATCGGAGGATTCGTCGCAGGATCGCTCTCCGTCATCTGGCCATGGAAGGATGCTGTGACCGAGACCTTTACTAAGGCGGATGGCGAGGTGAAGGAAAAGATCATCGGATTTGATAACTGGAGACTCCCCGACCTGACCGGAACAGCAGACTGGATCGCGATCGCCTTCTGTGCTCTCGGTGTGCTCCTCCTCTTCCTCACCGAGAGACTCGCTGGTGCTAAGAAATAACCTGAGATAAGGCTTATCCTGAAACTCCAAAGTGACTAAAACCGCTAAGACGCTAAGATTTATAGCGTCTTGATCACATGAACTATGTGAGGGAGGCTTATCTACACCTCCTTTAAACACACCATCTTTCGCATAGAAGGCTTCTTTGGAGGCACTGCTCTCTCCATAATTCATACTTCAAATAAAGATGAAGTGTAATGATCCTTCCCTCCTCAGGGGGGCAGAAACCCGAGTAGACTCTGTCCACTCATACTGAGCAAACATAGCGTCTTCGCGCCTGAGCGGTTTTTCCCGCTACATAATTTAGGAGAAAAAACACCGAAAATAGAATTGCACCCATCGAAAGCCTGTCTACAGTCGCACCATGGTGGAAGCCTCGGCAACAGGAAACTCTCTAGAGAACATTCAACATGGGTTTAAGTCCATGATTACCTCTCGCATGCTAGAGAATAAGCTCTCAGCACTCTACAAGGCGGGTAAGATCGTTGGTGGAGTCTATCTCGGTAAGGGACAAGAAGCCATCAGTGCCGCACTCGGTACGGTACTTCAAAAGGGGCAAGACGTTTATGCTCCGCTCATCCGTGACCAGGCTGGACGTACCGCCTTTGGCGAAGAACTCCTCGATGTCACCCGCACCTACTTAGGAAAGGTCACTGGTCCGATGAAAGGACGTGATGGGAACATCCACCGCGGGCGTCCTACAGAGGGCATGCCTGCCATGATCTCGCACCTCGGCGCATCTCTGTCTTACATTGCTGGCATGCTCTTCGCCCGACGTATGAGAGGTGACCTCGGAGACTCGATCGGTGCCGCTACCTTTGGTGACGGAGCGACCTCTACAGGAGCGTTCCACGAGGGACTCAACCTCGCAGCAGTAGAGAAGCTCCCGATGATCATCCTCGTGGTGAACAACTGCTTCGCCTACTCTACCCCTAACGACCGCCAGTTTGCCTGTGCTAACCTCGTCTCTCGAGCGGAGGGATACGGCATCGCGGGCCACCATGTCGATGGGACTGACTTTCTCAAATGTATGGAAACCATGGAAGCGGCAGCCCAAGCGGCGCGTAACGGTGGTGGTCCACAACTCGTAGTAGCGGATGTCCTCCGTCTCTGCGGCCACGGTGAGCATGATGATGCTAAGTATATCCCGCAAGAGATGTGGGATCAGAGCCGTGACTGTATCGACGTGGCAGAAGCACAGATGCTCGCCAACAACTTTCTCACTCAGGAACAGATTGACTCTATCAAATCAGATGCAAAAGCTCGGGTTCAAGAAGCCGTCGCCATCGCGCAACGTGAACCCACCCCAGACCCGCGACAAGACGACTGGAAAGCTCTAGGATCATAACATATTTCTCAGCATGTCCATTACGTACATCGAAGCGATCCATCAGGCGCAAAAGGAACTCCTCACAGAAGTTCCAGAGGTATTTATCTACGGTCAAGACGTCGGTTCATTCGGCGGAGCCTTCAAGGCGACCCAAGGACTCTCAGATGAGTTCCCAGACCGTGTCGTAGACTCACCGATCTCAGAGGATGCGATGGCTGGTATGGTCATCGGTGCCGCCGTCGAAGGGGCACGCCCGATCCTCGAGATGCAGTTCGCGGACTTCTCCTCTGTCGCCTTTAACCAAATCGTGAACCAAGCCGCGACGCACTACTATCGTACGGGCGTCCAGGTTCCTCTCACCGTCCGTCTCCCCTCTGGTGGCACTCCTGGCTCAGGGCCATTCCACAGTCAGAACATGGAGTCGCTGTACGCGCACTACCCCGGACTCGTCGTCGTCACTCCTGCGACTGTCGCCGATGCGTACGGAATGCTCAAGGAAGCAGTCATGATGGATAACCCGGTTATCTATTGTGAGCATAAGTTCCTCTACCGATGGCTCCGTACCGACGAACTCAAGTACAATGCCCTCCCGATCGGACAGGCTCGTATCGTCCGTCCTGGTAAGCACGCCACCGTCGTTACCTACTCTGCAATGGTACACGAAGCGGTAAAAGCAGCGGAAATGCTCAGCTCAGATGGATGGGAGATCGAGGTCGTGGACCTGCGTTCTGTCAAGCCTATCGATCTAGACACCATCATGGCATCTGTGGCTCGTACCGGCAGACTCCTCGCTCTAGGCGAGAGTTACCCATGGGGCGGCGTCACCGCTGAAGTCGTCTCTCAAGTCGTCGCAGAAGGATTCCACCTCCTGGACGCTCCGCCGATGCGTCTCAACTCTAAGGACACTCCAGTGCCTTACCATCCAGACCTCTGGGCAGCGCACCGCCCGACCCCAGAGTCTATCATCGTCTCTCTCAAACACCTCTTACGTCTCTAACTCTCCCTCTCACACATCATGCCACAAGTAGCTATTACCATGCCTCAACTCGGCGAATCGATCGCCGAAGCGACCATCGTTAAATTCTTGGTTCAGCCAGGTGATACCGTCGAGGTCGATCAGGAAGTCATCGAGGTCGAGACGAACAAGGCCACCATGGGCGTCACCACCCTCTGTGGAGGGGTCATCACTCAGTTCCAGGTAGAAGCGGGCACTAGCTACGCGGTCGGAACACAACTCGGCCTCATCGAAGCCACCGAGGAAGAGATCGAAGCCACTGGTGTCACTCCCCTCGGAGCTGCTCCTGAGGCAGAGGAGGAGGTGCCAGAACTCATCGAGAAGACACTCTCACACGGTGATAATCCAGCCATCGCACAACAGAGCCAAATGGATCTCACCGACTCCATCGCGATCGAGCCATCGGTTCACGGTCTCCCTGTACCGGTCGGCACTAAGGGCGCCAGCTATCTCTCTCCTCGCATGAGAGCGCGTATGGATGAACTCGGTCTCCGTGCAGCGGACATCTCAGCGATTCAGGGCAGCGGTGCCGGTGGTCGTGTCACGATCGAAGACTTAGAAGAATTCCTCGTGAGCATCGAAGACTGGCCTAAGTCTAAGGCCTCACCAATGCGTCTCGCTGTCGCCGATGCGATGCGTCGCTCCTGGACTCGTCCTCTCGCGACCGTCGGGATGCCAGTCGTCCTCGATAAGGTACTCGCCCATCGTAAGGAGCAGAACCCAAAACCAGGTCTCACCCTCTACATTCTCCGTGCCTTCGCCCTAGCGCTGAAGGAGGACCCAACCTCGGCAGGCTACCTCATCGGAGAAAACATCGTACACCCTAAGGCCTTCGACATCGGTGTCGCAGTACAGGTCCCTGATGGTGTGGTAGTTCCTGTCATCCGTAATGCCGACTCTAAGACCGTGCCTCAGCTCAGTGCTGAGTACGCAGAACTCGTCGACAAGGCTCGTGAGCGTAAGCTCGGTAAGGAAACCTTCGAGAAAGGAATCGCAACCGTAACGAACTTCGGTACCTTTGGCCTCGTCTCAGGTACTCCGATTCCACTCCCGAATGAGACTCTCATTCTCGGGCTCGGAGCAGGTGTGAAGAAGCCGGTATGGAGTGACGAAGCGAATGCCTTTGTCCCAGTGACTACATGTGAGCTGGTTCTCACCTTTGACCACCGTGTGGTCGATGGAGGTGGTGCAGGCATGCTCCTCCAGAAGGTCCGTGACTATCTCCAGCAACCTTGGATGCTCTAGTCTGGAACGACATCCCATGATAATCAAAAGGCAGGTCCACCCTGCCTTTTTTTGTGCATTGATGCCTAGGCGATGCAATCCTGTGACGAGGCAACAACGCCTGTAGCTCCGTGCACTACCGATGGCACACTCCCCGTGTTGTAAAAAAAGACTTAACACCTGAGGAGATCTCCCCTACCACAGGCTCATGTTCACTGATACCCATTGCCACCTCGCGTCTTATCGTTACGATGCTACAGAAATCCCCGAGATCGTATCCCGCGCGCTAGAGTCTGGCATCACCCGTCAGATCACGCTGGCCACGGGCATGGATGACATTGACTCGACTCTCGCTCTGGCTGAGGCTCACGACTCGATCTATGCCTGTCTCGGCATCCACCCGTGTGATGTCACTGAGGCTCCCGATGATGCTATCTCCCAGATCGCGCCAAAGATCGCTCATGAGAAAGTCGTCGCTATCGGAGAGAGCGGCCTCGACTATTACCACCCCGCACCAGATGGCTGGACCGAGGAGGACTACCACGCGCGCCAGCTCATGATGCTAGAACAACAGTTCGACCTCGCGGCCGCCCATAACCTCAATATCTGCCTCCATACGAGAGACCGCTCTGGCACGGCCTCCTTTGACGCCTGTATGGCCCTCTATCGACGCTATGCTGACCGCGTGCGCGCCGTCTTTCACTGCTTCCCGGGTACCGTAGAACAGGCACAATCTATCATCGAACTGGGCGGACTCGTCTCCTTCACCGGGAATGTCACCTTCAAGAACGCGAAGCAAATCCAGGAAACGGCCACCGCGCTCCCGCTCGGTACCTTCATGCTAGAGACAGACGCCCCCTACCTCGCCCCTGTCCCCCACCGTGGCAGCAAAAACGAGCCAATGCACGTCGCCTCGATTGCTCAATTCATCGCTGACCAGCGCCAAATCACGCTCGCGGAACTCTCCTCTGCTACCGAGCAAGTCACCAACGACTTCTTCAAGCTCGCCTAATGACACTATAGGCTACCATCAGTTTAGATTCGGGAGCCAGATTGTGTATCATCCTGATTTTGGCTAGAGGACTCATTATCTGGAGCGCTACTCTCAGACGTTCACACCTGTATTCTTTACCGTTCCGCAGAGGCAGGGCCTCGTCCAGTGAGCCCTCTAAAAAAGGAATAATTCTTTTCGCCCCGCTGTACCAGCGGAGGCATGGGGAACTGTATAGGTGTGTATGGTTGCCTATCCCCTCGTCTTCATTCTGTTGCTCATTGCAACGTCCGCTGGCGTCACACTCTACGATGAATCGAGCAGTGGAGACTTATCGAATTCCAGTGCGCTACCTACTGCATTGGGAGAGTTAACTAATGGTGAGAATGTGGTGGTCGGAGTGCTGAATGAAGAATCATTGTTTAACTACCCTGATGTATTCTCCTTTAGCATCAGTAGTGGCTATGTTCTGAGCTCCATTACCTTTTCCATCGATAGCTCCGACCAAGCTCACTTTCTCGCATTCCATGATTCTGCAGGCGAATTTACCTACACGGACGAATACCTATTCGCCGCCCTCGTCTCCAGTAACCAAAACGGGAGCAACATTCTGGACACCTTTGCCGACGGTGGTT
>WTJZ01000123.1:0-1700 GCA_011524615.1 Akkermansiaceae bacterium
AAGTCAGCATTTCTACTCCCTGCCAATAGAGACCGTGATGGACAATCAATAAGTCTACTCCTTGGTCCACCGCTTCACGAATAGAGTCAAGTGATGCGTCGACAGCTGAGCCAACCTTGGTAACCGTTCCATTATTCTCTGCCTGTAATCCATTGTGGGCATTAGGGTAATCAGGAATATTCTTCGTATTGAGATACGAATCTAACCATTCAACGATTGTAGAAAGAGGGACGGACATGCATGTGAATAGCGATTCAGTCACACGTTTTGTCTGTAGGAAGTAGATTTTGGTGAAAGATTCCTTGAATTTCTTGGTCGACTCCTTCTTAACCAGTTCATGGCTTCACAAATGGAACATACGCTTGCAAGCGAAGCGTCACTGCAGGGGACTTCTTTACATACAGGAGAAAAAGTTACACTTACACTTAAGCCTGCACCAGAGGGGTATGGCTTTAAGTTCAGAAGAGTTGACCTAGAAGATCAGCCTTTTATTGATGCTGATGTTGATAAGGTGCGCACGGTGGAGCGCGCGACGACTCTAGCGGAAGGTTCTGTGAAGGTGCACACGGTAGAGCATGTGATTTCAGCACTCGTAGGGATGGGCGTCGATAACGCCATCATCGAGATGGATGCTAATGAGCCACCAATTGGAGACGGTTCTTCTCAGCCATTTGTTGAGTTAATCAAAAAAGCAGGCCTCCAGGAACAATCAGTTGCGAGACGCATATGGGAAGTGAGCGAGCCAATTCACCTCGATACGGGTAAGGGGCCGATCATTACAATTGTACCAGCTAAGGAATTTAAGGTGTCTGTAACGAATGTCGGGCCTGATGGTCGCGTGACACAATACTTTTCATCTACGGTAACACCTGAGATCTACGAAAAGGAAATTGCTCCTGCTCGTACCTTTACCTTCTATGAAGATGTTAAGCCACTTCTTGATAAGGGGCTTATCAAAGGAGGGAGTCTTGAGAATGCGGTAGTTATTAGAGGAGAGGAAGTAATGTCCAAGGAGCCAATGCGCTTCAATAATGAATTTGCCCGTCACAAAGCATTGGATGTGATTGGAGATCTGATGCTCTGCGGTAAGAGAATTCTAGGTCATGTGATCGCCGTCATGCCTGGACATGGTCCCAATACGGAAATGGCTAAACTCCTTAAGAAGGAATATTCTACGATGAAGCGTAAGGTGCCTGCTCTTAATATTCCACAAGGTGAGGGTGTCCTAGACATTAACGATATTCAGAAGATTCTTCCGCACCGTTATCCATTCTTACTATTAGATCGAGTCATTGACTTTGAAGGTGATAACAAATGTACGGGAATTAAGAACGTGACGTTTAACGAGCCGTTCTTCCCAGGACATTTCCCAGGGCACCCAGTAATGCCTGGAGTATTACAAGTAGAAGCAATGGCACAATGTGCTTCCATTCTTATGCTTCGCGTTCCTGAGAACCAAGGTAAGATTGGCTACTTCATGAGCGTTGATAACGTGAAATTCCGTAAACTGGTACTCCCTGGTGACACTCTCGTAATCGAAGCTGAGATTACAAAAATGCGTAAGACGATTGGTCAAGCGACATGCCGATGCCTCGTAAACGGAGAAATTGTCAGTTCGGGTGATTTAAAGTTTGCATTAGCTGACAGATAGTAGTATTACTTCCATCCACTTTTCGGAAAGCGGGTATAGCATAGTGGTA
>WTJZ01000123.1:1800-23248 GCA_011524615.1 Akkermansiaceae bacterium
ATGCTTCAGCCTTCCAAGCTGGTCAGGAGGGTTCGATTCCCTCTACCCGCTCCATCATCAAAAAACCATCGTGATACACCTGACGGTATCACAACCCAAAGCGGGTATAGCATAGTGGTAATGCTTCAGCCTTCCAAGCTGGTCAGGAGGGTTCGATTCCCTCTACCCGCTCCATTTTCAGTTTTTTTATCGAGTAGATGAAAAGCACCTTTTTGCTTTTAGTTGATGATAATGTTCTTCTTTTTTCATGATTGAGTTTTCGTGAATTTTGTGTTATGTTATTGGAGTTATGAAATCTCCCAATTGGACATTTTTCACGAACCATGCGCATGTATTAATTAGTTTAGTGAACTATCCAGATCGCCCTCTCAGAGAGGTGGCATTACAAGTGGGAATTACGGAGAGAGCGGTTCAGCGTATTGTGGCTGATTTAGAAGAGGACGGCTTCTTGGTAAGAGAAAAGAAGGGACGACAGAATGTCTATAAATTGATCACCGACCAACCCTTACGGCATGATCTAGAATCTCACCGTAATGTGAGCGAAATTCTAGAGTTACTGAAGAGATAAGTTAGGTGTTACTGCAAATCCCTCGCCGTGATTGCGATATAATCGCTATAGCTGGAGAGGTATTGGTAAAGAGACTTAAGGGTCGCCATTTTAGCATCGACGAGAGCATTCTCTCTGATTTGGAGCTTGAGTAAGTCGGAGGCTCCTTCATCGAAGAGTGATTCTTCGGCTTTATACAGTTTTAGCGCCAGAGTCTGGCTTTCCTCGGTGAGATGCCAGGCCTTATAGTTAGTCTGAAGATTATTGTACGCTGTATTGAGATCAGCGTTGAGTTTACTTAGAGCGAACTGTTTTTTGAGGCTGAGCTGTTGCTGAGTTTGTTTGGCTGTTTTGAGTTGCCCTTTTGCCTGATTTCTCGCCAGAGGGAAGGTGAGAGATAGTCCCGCCACGATCTCATTTCTTTCAATATCTTTGGGTGAGTCCTCTCTTACACTACGGTTGAGTTCTGCAGTTAAGTCGAGCTGAGGGAGCAGCATGTTCTGAGCGAGCTCTTGGTCAACCTGATTGGATTTTTGTCTCTGGTTGAGAGAGAGGACTTCAGGGTGAGTCTCCATCGCGTAAGAAAGGTCGGACTGAAACTGGTTCTGCGTAACCAGTGGGATACGAGGTGGCGTTGAAGGGAGAATTGATGAATCAAGTGATAGGCTAGGAGTGAACAGGCCTAGCGAGAGGTTGCTGTTTAGGAGGTCCCTCTGTGCTTGGCGCACCAAGATATCACGGTTGAGGACGATGCGTTGATTATCGATGAGGATGATTTCAGGTCTAGCTCCTGCTTCCACCTCCTTAGAGAGGAGGGACTGCCTCGTGAGGGCGAGTTCCTTTAGTTCGATGGCCGTGGATTCTTTCTGCGCGGCGATGATCCATCCGTAGTAAGCGGTTCTGGCAGCTCTTGAAAGCTCTATGAGCTGGAGGTCGACAATGTGCTTGGTCAGCGATTCGTTGATCGATGCCTTTTTGAGCTGTGCGCGGCGATTGTCGATCTGGAAGTTTTGTAAGAGAGGAAAGGAGAACCCTACTACATATTCTCCCGAGTCTCCGGTTCTGAGATCTCTCTTGTATGTTGGTAAGTACCCATTACTGAGACGGTATCCTCCGTATAATTCTGCGCCACTATTTTCAAATGGAGATGAGAGCAGTAACTCGTAATTTGAGCCATCATAGTAGTTAGATGGGCGGATCTGTCCAGAAACACTTAATGTGGTATCAAATGCTCCTTTTGAATACTGCTTATTTGCTTGTGCTAGCTTGTTCTCGATTTGTGAGATTAACAGGGGTGGGTAAGTCTCCTTTACCAAGCTTAATATCTGATCTTCAGTTAAGGGTGAGGCGACGCATGTTCCAATGGAAAACGCAGCGATTAAGGTACGAAGGCTGTGCATGGGGCTAGTTAGTAAAGGTGTCATCTTCATCGATAATGAGAGGAGGGAAGCCATTGATCTGTCTCCACATTTCTAACCAAAGCGGAACCTCGTCCAGAAGGAACCACGCTTGGGTAAGGGTGCCTTGACGAAGCCAACGATCCTTATCCGGCCACGGACTATTGACCAAGCCATCACCATTGTAGCGGTTCACTTGATCTACAGTGGGGCCCACGACTACCCTGAAGGAGCCTTTACCGTTACTAGCAGAGTCGATGAAGATCACCTCTCCGCCAAAGGTGCCTACGGCGAGTTGTGGCCAGCCTATCGCTTGGATACTTGGCCAGCCTTCGAAGGAGAGACGGACGTGGCTTCCTGGTACTGTTTTACCATTGACTTCATGTCGTGCTCTAATGAGTGCGATATCATTTCCGTCCAGCCAAACTTCAACATATCGGCTATCGGTCTCAGGGATGATCGTACAGATTGCTCCTCCAGGTTTGAGGTAGGACCCGTCGGTGACTTTTACCTTATAGACAATGCCTGCTCTTGGCGCGTAAATGGTCTGCCGTTTTGTTTGGTTAATCTTGATATCTAGAGTGACAATTTCTTGTTTGGCAGCTTCGATTGTCGCTTGAGTAGCCTCTTGTTGAGCCTTATTTGCAGAGAGAGAAGTTTGGTAGTCACTGGTTGTCTTAGTGAGTGATGCTTGAGTAGATTTGAGGTCTGCAGTGCTAGTGAGATGATTCATCTTTGCGACCTCGAATTCTCGACGAGAGGCGAGGCCTTGATTAAAGAGTTCTGTACGTCGAGTCTTTTCTAGCTCTGCTGTCTTTTGCTTGATACTGGCTGCGTTGACGGCTTCTTTAGCTGCTTTGACCGCGTTGGTCATTGAGATGGATAGTTGCGTATGCTGAATGAGAAGCTCGTTTAGTTGACCTTCGGCAAAGGCTTTTCTCTTATCAGCTGAGTTCTTTTGGAGACGTAAGTTCTCCATGAGCTGCGGGTCGTTGTCTTCGATCTCTACAAGGATGTCGCCTTCCTTGACGGATTGCCCCTCTACGACATGGAGTTGTCTGATTCTGCCAGCTAACTGGGACTCTACTTCGATGACACGGTCAAGAGGGTCAAAGGCGACGACCCTACCATTGCCAACGACATTCTGCCTCCATGGGACGAAGAGCAGGCAGAGGGCAAAGAGTATGATGCTTGCCACTAGAATCCTACTGAATAAGTAGGTGAACCTAGTAGAGCCTACGAGCGAGAGCGCGGGGAGTGGTGGAGCTGCGGGAGTAGGATGTTTCATATGTGCTCTAGAGGTTTTTATTGAGTTCTATGATGTGATCGCAATAGATAGTGTGATCACGGCGTCTGGTAGAGTAGAGTACTGTCCATGGGCGATCAGGGCTGAAGACTACTTTACTCAAGCTTTCGAAGATCTGATCCTCTACTCCATCGAAGAGTTCGTCGATGATGAGGAGTTTGGGGCGCTGGACAATGGCCCGAGCAATGAGGAGGGAGACACGTTCATTTTTGGGTAACTTACTACCACCGATAGAGAGTTGACGGTCGAGTCCGTCAGGGTGGTTCAGTATAGAGTTCAGTAATCCTACCGCTTGGAGGGCATGCCTGATTTCATCCCGGCCAATATCGTCGTGGCCAAGTCTGAGGTTATCAATAACAGAAGCGCCAAGGATGAGTTGTGGACGGAGGAGTAATACATGTTCACGGAGGGAAGAGAGCTTCCAGTCCCTGAGATCAGTGCCATTGATCGTGATGTAACCTGACGTGGGAGTACGAAGGTCGAAGAACATGTCCAATAGGGCGCTGACCCCAGAGCCCAATGAACCTAAGACTGCGATGTTAGAGCCTGCAGGATAGTCAAAGGAGAGGTCTTTAATGAGAGAGCTTTGATCTGGGTAGGAGAAGGATACATTCTCGGCCTTGACGCAGAACCCTCCATCTTCGAAGTTGTTATTGAGTACCTCACCAGTCTGGGGCTCTAGCTCGAGGTCGAAGATGTGCCCTAGCTTATCCATAGCGGCCATGGTGTCGTACCATGCTTCTAACTTTTTACCGAGTTTTGCTAGGCTTCCGATGATGCCACTCATGATGATTTCACTCGCTACGAGCTGGCCTAAGGTGATCTGTTGACTAATGACTAGCCAAGCTCCTCCCAGAAGGAGAATTACAGCTGCGATTACTGAGAGTACGAGGAAGGCGGTGACTTGCCTAATGACAACTCTGAAGTGTGCACTACGTGCATTAACATAATCGGTGGCGAGTTTGTTGGCCCTTTTGGAAGCGAGCTCTTGTCCTCCAGGACCTTTGAAGAGAGTAGGGTAGCTCGCGATCTCTTCAAACCAGCTCACCATGGAATACTTCGTATGTGATTCTGCGATACTTGTCTTGATTGCACCTTTACCGAGAACCCAAATGATGAGGAGGATAATGATGATGAGAACTGCGACGAAGACGAGTAAGAATGGGTGATAGAGGGAGAGCAGGATCATTCCTATCACCGTGGCCATGACTGAGTTAATCCCGTCTAGGAGGAAGAAGGCAGTGTTCTTCTGGGCGGTGACCACGTCTAAGAATCTATTCACGAGTTCTGGCGCGTGTGTCTTATCAAAGTGAGACATCTTTGCTCTAGGGAGACGGTAGGCAATATCTGCAGTGGTACGGGCAAAGATTCTCCGCTGGATCACATCAGATACATAGTACTGAAAGGCGGTAATAATAGCCTGGAGAACGAGACAGCCCATTACAATCTGTCCAACTATGATGAGGGCTTGGATATATGGCTTAGCCTGTGTGCCGAAGGCGAGATTACTCACGATCGTATCAACGGCCAGAGGTACTGTTAGGTAGAGGACGCCAGAGAAGATAGAGAAAACGAGAAGAGTGAGGATGTCTCGGCGATCGTGTAAGAGCATGCGGAGGTATCTCGCCTCAGGTCGGGTGTGATCGTGGTCATCTTTGTGAGATTGTTTGACTGCCGCACTCAGGTTATCCTCTCCACAGGGGAGGGATTCTTGAACGATACCTACCTCGACCATCTCGGACTTAGAGGCGATGCCTAATTTCCTCCACAACGATCCGTGGAAGACGCGTAAGCGGTCGTACGGGCTGTCTCCATCTGCAATAGTACAGGTGAGAAGACCAGACTTAGTAATCAGAGTCCAATCTTGTTCCGTCTCATTCCAGATCACTACAGGAAAGTCTTCAGTTGCTTGCCAGAGAGCTTCAAAGTACTTCATTCTCACAGGCGCAATGGTGATGTGCTGACTTTTGGCGGTCTGGATGAGTGTGGCGATACGATCTTGGTTCGTCGCTCGGTAGATTCTGGATTGTTCAGCTCGTACATCTTCAAGATCGATCTCTTGACCGGTGAGAGCTGCTAGCTTGGCAAATATATTAGGGCTGAACATAACAAGACAGAATTAAGAGAAGATAAGGTGGTAGATTATTCAATCGAACTTCTCTTTACTCTGTAAATACACTCAATAGCTTGAGAGCGCAAATGATAATGCGACAAAAAATTCGCTATTAAGTATCCACTCATTCCGGAGATGAATTCTATTTGTCTATGATGATCTGCGATTGACGCTATTGAATACGTGTGAGAATCACTGCATTAGCCGCTGCATAGTGCTTCGCATGGGTCAGAGAGATCTTGATCTCGTCTATGTTGAGAGATTCCGCTAGTTCTTTGCCCTTGCCATGGAGAAGGACGGTTGGTTCGCCAGAGTCTTTGCGTAAGATTTCCATATCTCTCCAGCCTATTGATTTACCAATCCCTGTACCAAAGGCTTTGGCGATCGCTTCTTTGGCGGCGAAGCGAGCGGCATAGTTGAGTTCTCGATTCTTTTGGCGGTCGCAGTATTCCTGCTCTAGGGGGGTAAAGATTCGGTTGGTGAATTGAGACCCGAATTCATCGAGGGATGACTGAATGCGGTCGACCTCTACTACGTCGATGCCTATGCCGAAGAGACTCATCGTCTATGATGGATAGAGATTAAGCAGGTCACGCATTTCACGTACTGCGTTTTGGAAACCTACCCGCACCGAACGTGCTACTATTGAGTGTCCGATGTTGAGTTCGGTGAGGTGGGGAACGGTGTAGAGTTTTTCGATATTCGTGTAGTTGATGCCATGGCCTGCATTAACTTGTAGGCCAAGAGAATGACCGAGTATAGCCGCTTCGGTCAGGCGCTGCACCTCCGCGTCTTGTTCTTCTCCTTGGGCATTGGCAAAGCATCCAGTGTGGAGCTCGATCATTTCAGCGCCGAGTTTGCGAGACATTTCGACATGTTCCGCGACGGGGTCGATGAAGAGACTGATCTTGATCCCTGCTTCTTGGAGCGTTGATAAGGTAGGCTTGAGAGATTCCTCATGAGTGATGACATCGAGTCCACCTTCGGTAGAGATTTCCTCGCGTTTTTCAGGGACGAGACAGACGAACTCGGGCTTGAGCTCTAGAGCGATGTCGATGAGTTCCTGGGTGTTACCCATCTCTAAGTTGAGAGGCAGGTCGCATTCACGACGGATGGCAAAGGCGTCACTCTCTTGAATGTGGCGTCGGTCTCCTCGAACGTGAAGGGTGATAGAGTCTGCCCCGCCAGCTTTGGCGTCTAGCGCGCCTGTAAGAGGGCTAGGTTCTGCGTTAGGAGAGTCAAGCATAGTACGGTAGCGTGCCTGACGTAGAGTAGCAATGTGGTCGATGTTGACGCCTAGTAGCATAGTGGCACAATAATTCACAGAATAACGCAGAGATCCACAGATTTTTTCAATTTTTGACAGCGTCGTAATCAGGGATAAAAAAAGCCCAGCATAGGATGCTGGGCTGAATTGCAAAAATGAGAGATGTGAGTGTCACTCACACTCGCATTAGTGACGGAAGTGACGGTGTCCGGTGAAGACCATCGCGATGCCTGCAGCGTTCGCCGCGTCGATGACTTCTTGGTCATTGTTAGAGCCCCCTGGTTGGATACATGCGGTAGCTCCTGCATCGATAGCGGCTTGGAGGCCGTCAGCAAATGGGAAGAATGCGTCTGACGCGATGACACTACCCTCTAGTGAGAGGTTAGAGATCTGAGCCTTCATGACGGCTACACGGACAGAGTCAACACGGCTCATTTGTCCAGCACCGATACCGAGAGTTCGGTCATTAGTACCGAAGCAGATTGCGTTAGATTTGACGTTCTTGACGACGCGCCAGTTGAATCTCATTGCTTCAAGCTCTTCCTTAGTAGGAACTCGTTCTGTAACGACCTTCTCCTCTAGGTTATCGAGCCCCATGACTTCATGATCCTTGTCCATTACTACAACTCCACCAGGGATAGAGCGCACTACAGGTTCCTTACGGATATCCTCCCATTGTGGGTTCATGCGAATCATGCGGCGTCCCTTCTTCTTGAGGATCGCCATTGCCTCAGGGGTGTACTCTGGAGCGATGATGATGTCTGTGAAGATCTCAGAGATGACACGAGCGGTCGCTTCATCAAGCGGGCGGTTCATCACAATCACTCCTCCAAACGGTGCCTGACGGTCGGTTTCGAACGCCTTGTCCCAGGCCTCACGGAGAGACTCGGTAGAGGTTCCTACTCCACATGGGTTTGTGTGCTTGAGGATAGCGAGCGTTGGGCTACGGAACTCTGATACGAGGTCTGCAGCTGCTTCGATATCGAGAATGTTGGTGTAACTAAACTCCTTCTTACCTGTGAGCTTAGTGAAGTAGTCGTTGAAGTTTCCGTAGAGGAAAGACTTTTGGTGAGGGTTGTCACCATTACGGAGTTCCTTTTCGAGAGGGAGTGTAACTGAGAAGGATGAAGTGTCATCCTGGCCGAGGTATTCAGAGATCGCCTTGTCATACGCAGCAGTACGGCGGAACACCTTGAGTGCTAGTTGCTGGCGGAACTCGAGAGTCGTGTCGCCGTCATTGGCAGCCATTTCACTGAGAACACGGTCGTAATCTGCAGGATCTTCTACAACTGTTACGGCAGCGTGGTTCTTAGCTGATGAACGGAGCATAGATGGTCCACCGATGTCGATCTTTTCGATCGCTTCTGCGAGAGTAGTTCCTTCTTTGGCAACGGTTTCCTCAAATGGGTAAAGGTTTACGATAACGAGGTCGATTGTTGGGATGCTGTTTTCTTCAGCTTGTTGCTGGTGAACCTCATTGTCACGCATCTGGAGTAGACCACCGTGAACTTTAGGGTGAAGAGTCTTCACTCGACCATCAAAGAGTTCAGGTGCTCCAGTGAATGTTGAGACATCGATTACTTCGAGACCAGCTTCGCGGAGAGTGCGTGCGGTTCCGCCTGTAGATAGTAGTTCTACATTGTATTCATTTTGCAGTGTGGTAGCAAAATCGACGAGACCAGCCTTGTCCGAGACAGAGAGGAGAGCGCGTTTGATAGCCATAGTTTAGAATGTGAGAGTTGCAATCAACAGTGATTGTTTTTTGCGGGTCGGTACACATAGGCCATGTCTGGCCTGACGTAAAGCGGATTTTTTTGCCAGATGGAGGGATTGTATGCATATTGTAGAGAGAAAGGCTTGTCCTCTTGCAGCTAGATCACGTATGTATACCTCTCGTGAGAAATTTATCTCTTATAATACAGGCCGTATGCGCGCTGGCGGTGATCACCTTGCTTGTTCTGGCACTGGTGTTTGCTAAGTTTGTGAAGGGGAAGGCGCAAGAGCTCGGTGAAGGAGCTACTGTATTGTATGAAGAACTCAGTAATGCGGAGAGCCAAGTCAACCTGCCAAGTGTACAGGCGATGCAAGCCGCACGAGACTTTCTCGAAGAGGGTAATTATTCTAAAGCGCGAGAGAAGCTCTTGTTCATCGTGAACTTCTATTCTGACGTCCCCTTTGCTAAAGATGCGCGTCGCATCCTAGGTGCGATGAATATGGATCATCTCATGAATCCATCGAGTCCTAAGTATAAGGAATCATACCAAATTAAGTCTGGAGACTCCCTATCAAAAATCGCTAAACGGTACGATACAACGGTAGAGAATATCATGGCGGTGAATGGATTAAAGTATTCTAACCGTATTCAACCAGGACAGGAGATTAAGATAGTGCGTATGGACTTTCGGATTCTCGTTGATGTACAAAAGAAGATTATCACGGTCTTTAAGGGGGATCAGTTTCTCAATGAATACCCGATACTCGACACCCTCATCTCATCGCGGAAGAAGGTGATCACTACCAGTATCGATAGGATCTTAGGGTTTAACAGAACATCCACATATCAGCGAGGGAGTAGTAAGTACTATTCTTCACAAAAGATGATCATCCTAAGGGTCGGAGATCTCCAAATCCGCCCTGTCAAACATCCAGATGAATCTGACCCCGGAGCAGGCTTCTTTATTAACAAAAATGACATGGAAGAAATCGCCCTCTTTATGAAAAGTGGGACACAAGTTGAAATTCAGCTTTGATTTCTGCTCCTTACCTGATTTAAGAAATAATAAATTCTTCATTATGAGCGAATACCAACCATTAGATTTCGAGAAGCCGATCATTGAGCTAGAGGCTCAGATTAAGAAGCTTCAGGAAGAACTCGGGGCGCAAAGCATCGACCTCAGTCCTGAGCTCGACGCAATGACCAAAAAGCTCCAGTCCACTAAGGACGAGATCTATACTAAACTTTCAGCATGGGACCGTGTTAAGATTGCCCGTCACGTTCAGCGCCCATTCATGCTCGATTACATCAACGAGATCGCAGACGACTTTACCGAACTCCATGGAGATCGTATGTTCGGTGACGATAATGCAATGCCAGGTGGATTTGCGACGATTGGTGGGATCAAGTGTGTCGTTATCGGTCACCAAAAGGGACGTGACACCAAGGAGAATCTCCTGCGTAACTTCGGTAGTGCTCACCCTGAGGGGTACCGTAAGGCATTACGCCTCATGCAGTTAGCGGATAAGTTTAATCTTCCTTTCGTTTCATTCATCGATACTCCAGGGGCATTCCCAGGGATCGGGGCTGAGGAGCGCAACATCTCAGAAGCAATTGCTCGTAACCTCCGTGACATGATGGGACTCAAGGTTCCAGTCGTAGCGGTCGTACTTGGTGAGGGTGGATCTGGTGGTGCTCTCGGTATCGGGATCGCAGACCGTCTACTCATGATGGAGAACTCGTACTACTCCGTGATTAGTCCAGAGGGATGTGCGGCGATCCTCTACAAGCACCGTAAGCATGCGGAGAAAGCAGCATCAGCGATGAAGATGTCAGCTCCTGATCTACAGGGCCTCGGCGTGATCGATGGTGTCGTTAAGGAACCTGCGGGTGGTGCTCACCGTGAGCCTGAGGTTGCTTATGAGAACCTTAAGGACGCTATTGTGGCGCAGATCAATGAGCTCAAGCAGCTCAGCACAGAAGACCTGATGAACCAGCGTTACGAGAAATATCGTAACTTTGGGGTCTGGTCAGAGGCGTAATCGTAAACATCATTTGAATATGATCGCAAGAGCTCTCGTGATGGTAATGTGTTGGCAGTACTGTTGTGCCGAGAGCTCTTTAGATGTTTACCTAGAGGAGAATCCTAGTTCTATTGCAGATGTCTCAGGTGGACTGATTTCGCAGACCGGTCCAGCAGTGGTAACGGAGCTCGAGTTACAACTGCAACGTGAGCAGGCTCCTACTAAGCAGAAGGATGCCGTAGTCTCCCGAGAAGAACTACGTAGAACAGGTGAAGCACCCTTACCTGAGCAGTGTAAGGGATATACAGGTGCTGCGAGTCATAAGGTAAAGGCTGGTGACGTTATGAGTACGATCGCCTACAATACATACGGTAACTCCGCCTATGCTACTCTGATCTCGGTTGTGAATCAAAAGCCGGTCTCAAAGATCTATGTGGGTGAGGAGTTGATCACCCCGTCACCACTCGAGGTATTTACCAAGCTCGATGGGCAAGAAGTCTATCGTCGCTATCCGTATGCGATCAGAGACCTCCTCTCTATCCACGAGAGGTATAAAGAGCTTTGTCCAACATTATTGGAACAACGGGGAGGCTTGCACGAGGATACGGTAGCTAAGATTGATCAAATGCTGTGGGAGCTGAACCAGACGAAGAAGGATTTCTTCATGGAGTCCCAAGAGGTGACCGATTACCCGCTCAATACCGCCGCGCAACTCCAGAGTGCTTATCTTAACTTGAAGGAGATTCGTAAAGGTCAGTATGGGAAGAAAGATGTGAACCTACAGAAGGTACACATGTATCTCGTGAACTGCTACAGTTACGCAATGGCGTGGGGAAGAGATGGATTTACCTCGAAGTAGTATGCAGGTAGTGATCCTATCGAGAGACCGCTCTCTCTACAGTACGCGTTCTCTCGTAGGAGCTTACGAAGAGGCAGGCTATCAGGTAGAGGTCTTAGATGCACTGACACTGGAGGTAAAGGTAGGACGTGGGGTGTATTACTCAGGTGAGCGTCTATGTCCTGATTTAATTATTCCCCGCTTTTCCTCTCAGCTTTTGGTTGCTGGCTTGGCAGTCTTACGAGAGTGGGAGAGAGAAGGGCGTGGCATAATGAATAGTGCTGCGAGTCTATCGGTTGCTTCAGACCAGCTAGCCACGTTACAAGCTCTATCAAGTGAGGGGCTACCTGTGCCAGAAACATCGTTTTGTAGCCAACCTGAAGATGAGGCCACATTCGACTCCATGACGGGGCAGTCAGCACGTGTGATTAAGCTCTTGGACTCAAGCCAAGGGCGCGGTGTCACACTAGCGAATAACCCGCAGACTGCCCGGTCAGTGTTATCCACATTAGCGACTCTCCGATCGAGTGGAGTCACGCAGAAGTATTATGCGGAATCACGAGGAGAAGATCGCCGACTATTGGTTTACCAGGGGCAGGTGATCGCTAGTATTAAGCGTTCTGCGAGAGCGGGTGAGTTCAGAGCGAATATACACCAAGGAGGTAGCGCAGAGAGCTATGAGCCGAGTGCAGAAGAGAGTGGTCTCGCTCTGCGCGCTACTGCGGCGCTAGGGCTGGACCTAGCAGGGGTAGATCTAATCTACACAGAGGAAGGGTATAAGATCCTAGAGGTAAATGCCTCACCTGGATTAGAGGGCGTGGAACAAGGGCATTTCATGAGTATCAGTAGATGCTTAGTCTAAATGAGTATCTGAAAAAGCCTGAGTGGGGAAAAATCTGCAGTGATACGGAATAGGTTGCGCATCAGGTGCTCTCAGTGTAATGAGTACGAAAAGTATGATCGTAGAAAATTCTGTTAAAGAGAGGTATGCGGCCGCGTCGCACGAGAGAGAGGCTGCTCTATGTTGTCCAGTGGATTATGACGCACAGTACCTTAAGGTCATTCCTAATGAGGTCATTGAGCGTGATTATGGTTGTGGAGATCCTTCTAAGTACGTGAAGGAAGGGGAGACGGTCCTCGATCTAGGATCTGGTACAGGTAAGATCTGTTTCATTGCCTCCCAGGTAGTAGGAGAGTCCGGTAAGGTCATCGGTGTTGATATGACGGATGATATGCTGGAGATGGCGCGCACGAATGCCCCTATCGTAGGAGAGAGAATTGGGTACCAGAATGTAGAGTTTAAAAAAGGACGAATCCAAGACCTCGCGCTCAATCTTGAGGAGTTCGAGGCGGAGTTAGCACAGAATCCAGTGAACTCGGCAGAGGGATGGATGGCAGCAGAGGCTACAGCCAAGAAGCTCCGAGCAGAGTCCCCTATGATCGAAGACGATTCTATCGATGTGGTGGTATCTAACTGTGTACTGAACCTCGTTGATACGGAGCTCAAGGCGCAGATGTTTGCCGAGATCTACCGAGTCCTCAAGCGCGGAGGACGTGCGGTGATTTCTGATATTGTGGCGGATGAGGAGGTTCCTCAACGGTTACAGGACGACTCTCGCCTCTGGAGTGGATGTATCTCTGGAGCTATGACGGAGACGGCGTTCGTACAGGCCTTTGAAGAGGCTGGGTTCTATGGAATCAATATTCTCAAGCTGGAGTCTGAGCCATGGCAAACGGTTGAGGGCATCGAGTTCCGCTCGATGACGATCGAGGCCTATAAGGGTAAAGAAGGTCCATGTATGGACGCTAAGCAAGCTGTACTGTATAAGGGCCCATTCAAGGAGGTCATTGATGATGATAATCATGCCTTCGTACGTGGAGAGCGCATAGCAGTCTGTGAGAAGACTTATAAGATTTATTCTAAGGCTCCTTATGTAGATCACTTCGAGTTCTTCCAGCCTCACGAATTAGTGAATGTGGCAGATATGAAGCCGTTTGATTGCGCGCGCGATGTCGTGCGTAGCCCTAGAGAGACTAAGGGAGCGGATTATACAGTGACCTCAGATCCATCGCAGAGCTGCGATATCAATGGCGGTTGCTGCTAGAGGGATTCTCTACGAGCGTCACGGACTGGCGCTATTATACTCTCACACGTTAAGGTAGGTTGCCTTAACGTGCTTTTTCTCTTTTCATTTTCGGTGAGTGAGGTTTTGGTTCTCGTATGAGATACACAGAACGCTTAGCGCAGAGAATCGCAACTGTTGGGTCACCATTATGTGTGGGGTTAGACCCTAGACCCGAGCGACTTGATGGTGGAGATGTGGAAGCGCATTTACGTCAGGTCATTGATGAGACTGCGGAGCTGGCGGCCGCTTTTAAGCCAAACTTGGCTTACTTCGAGGCGATGGGGCTCAGTGGGCTCTCTATGCTAGAACGTGTTATCGATTACATTCCAGATGCAGTTCCGATCGTCTTAGATGCGAAGCGTAGTGATATTGGTGAGACGCAAAAGTACTACGCCAAGGCCTACTTCGAACACTATAAGGTGGACTCTGTCACACTGAATCCATTCATGGGCTATGATAGTATCGAGCCATTCCTCGGATATGAAGGGAAGGGAGTGTATCTCCTGGCGCTGACTTCTAATGCTGGTAGCGCAGACTTAATGCGTAAGGAAGTAGAAGGTAAGCCGATGTACTTACATGTCGCAGACTTTGCAGAGCGGGCTGCAGAGTGTCCTACGGATGTCGGATTTGTGATGGGACTCACCAACCTAGGAGCTGATGAAGTGGCCGCGTTCCCGGATTACCCATTACTCATTCCTGGTCTTGGGGCACAGGGCGGAGACTTAGCGGCCTTATCTGCAGGAGCTCCACGTCAGGCGCCTAACCTTATCAACGCCTCCCGTGCCGTGCTCTTCCCTGCTGATGGAGATCACCGAGCAGCAGCTCAGGCATGTGCTGATCAACTGAAGGGGCTGTAACCTAGCCGTTGTATTGGCTTTGTGATTAAAAAGGAAGGAGGCTAGTGCATTGCACTAGCCTCCTTTTTTCAAACAATGATGAACAAGAATGTATTAGTCGGAGGAGAGAGGTAGGAAGACGATCTTCTCGACTGGGCGTTTTACTTCGATAGCTTCGCCTTGGGCGTTTTCTACAAAGAAGGTTTCCATGGTGACTACTTTTACCGCTCGTACGTATGGGGAGCCTTGTTGCTGGTTTCTGACCATTCCTTGGTCCTGAGCATCGATGATGGTGCTGTTGGTGCTCACATTGATTAAGTCTCCATTACTTTGGTGTGCTGGTGCAACCATGGCGGGGGAGTTATTGGCGAGCGGGGCGGATGAAGGTTGGCTCGGGGTGTAGATAGTACCGATGAGGATACCGAGAATCGCGACTGCAGCAGCTGCGCTATACCACTTCCAATCGTGCTTTGGCTCTGCAGGCTGGGTCGGGAATGTAATGATGTTTTCTCCGATAGACTGCTCTGCTTGATCGATGGCTCCTAGGAAGCGATCCATCGTGCTGTCGTTAAGAGGGGCAGGGGTGAGTGCTCTGAGTTCCGCCTCGAGAGGAGCGAGCTCTAGGGTGTCGAGTAGTTCAGTCTCGAGCTGCGCTGGTTCTACTTGCTGTAGTTCCGCCTCGGTAATCTTATGGAGGGTAGCAGAGAGGAGGTCTTCATTGAGAGCAACAGGTGCGGTAGAGGCTAGTTCTCCGGCGAAGGCGGAGAGCTCTAGGGCCTCGAGATGGTGGTCGCTCAGAGCGGCTGGACTGTGCTCTCTGAGTTCTTGCTCGAAGAGTTCTAGATCTTGATCACTAAAGGACATGCGGCAATATATTATAATTCTCCAGCGTCACGCTGCGTAGAGAGTTTCTTCCTGAGGGCTTCGAGACCGTAGCGGTAACGTGAGGCGGCGGTATTGAGAGAGATGTCGAGCGCTTCACCGATCTCGGCGAAGGTGAGTTCTCCCCAGACTTTCATAACGATGACTTCTGAGAACTTTTCTGGGAGTTCTTGCAGAGCTTCCTTGAGGTACTGTCCTTGTTCTGCGAGGGCACTGGTGCTTTCGAACCATGGATCGTGAATGTTTCCTTCGAGATTCTTTTTGTCCTCGAACACGGTTTGTTCCCGTTTGGCGCGTCGGTCCTTTTTGCGGCCGAGGTCGATTGCCTCTCGTCTGAGCTGGGTGTAGAGGTAAGGGAGCCACGCTTCTTGACCTCCTTGGAACTCTCCTGAGCTTGTTTTCTTCGCGAGTTTTACGAGAGCTTCTTGGAAGATATCTTCTGCGTCTTGTTCGCTACGAGTTTGTTGACGTGCGAATAAGAGGAGCTTCGGCCCGTTGGTCTGGAGCCATGTGCGCCAGTCAAGAGCAGTGTTTTGGTTGGTAAAGGGAATAGCGGTCACTTCTTTAGAATTCATAGTTATAAGCGACCTTAGGGAGAGATTTATTCTAACTTTTTTCTCTTAATGATATTTTCGAGGCTCTCCAATTGGTTGTGAGCAATGACTTCTGGAGAGCTCAGAGGGCTGTATATGTAACGTTATTCTGCCTTTGTGGCGTCTCCACCACGTGCGATCATGGTATCATACATCCCTTCCCACCATTGGTTGTAGGAGGATGAGAGGGTGTGGACGAGGTCTGGGTGGGATTCAGCGAGGTTGTGTTGGTTAGCAGGGTCTGATTTGACATTATAGAGTTCCCACTCTGGTCCGCTGACACCCCAATGGTGTTGGGCGTTCCCTTCGGTATAGTGGGCGGACTTTTGCCCTTGTTCAATGAGCTTGAGTAGGGCGCAGGGGCTGAACTTGATTCGGCAGCCAGGTTGGCCACAGTGGCTACTACGGAGGAGGAGGTAGTCACCTTGTCTGACTCCGCAGTTATGGTTCTTATGGTACTGAGCGTAGCCACTCGTCCAGCGGGCGACATTATGGTAGAGGATGCGCTTCTCATGCCATGGGCTTTTGCGCCCCTCTAGGAGAGGGACGAGACTTTTACCCTCGAGCTGGGGTAGGAGTGACTCTGGGAGGTCGACTCCTGCGAGCTGACAGAGAGTGGGGAGAACATCTAGGTGAGCGGTGAGTTCTTCTTTGATTAAGGCTGGTTCCCAATGAGTAGGCCAATTCCAGAGAGAGAATGCTCTCGTGCCTCCCTGCCAGGCAGTACATTTACAGCCTCTCATGTTAGCGTTGTAGATATCGAGCCCTTCTGTGATGCCGTTATCATTCATGGCGATGAGGATGGTGTCTTGAGCCTTGCCTGTATCGACAAGATATTGTCTCAGGCGGCCGATGTTCATGTCGATGTTTTCGATCATCCCTAGGTACTTCGCTTGCTTGTCAGTGACGCCCTTAGCTGCATACTTCTCGACGAGATCGGCAGGAGCATCATATGGGGCATGTGGGGAGTAGGTCGCGAGGTAGAGAAAGAATGGGTTGTCACCAGCTTCTTTGATAAACTCCATACCTTCATTGCAGAATTGGTCCTCTCGGTAGCCTGCGGTTTGATGTAACTTACCGTTACGTCGCATCTGAACATCGAAGTGCTGGTGAGGTCCTCCGACATTTGTGCTCATCCACTGGAATCCGCGAAAGTTTGGTGAGAACCCTACGCCCCCACCGAGGTGCCACTTACCTACAAACCCTGTCTTATAGCCAGCATCTCTTAAGAGGGTCGGGAGAGTTGTCATCTCTTGAGACATGTGTTCTCTCGGGATAATGGTATGTGTTACTCCACTCATGAACTCATGCATGCCGGTCATCAGAGCGGCTCTCGTGGGGGAGCATGATGGACTGACGTAAAAGTTATCAAACTTAACACTCTCGTCCCAAAGGGCGTCTAGGTGAGGGGTATCAAGTAGAGGATGCCCATGACGTGCGATATCTCCATAGCCTTGGTCGTCTGTGAGGATGAAGATGATATTGGGCTGCTTAGCGAAGCTCTGGGTGATGAGTAGGAGGAAGAATAGTAGTTGCTTCATAATATTCATATACACCCTTACGCAGACGTTGTTTCACATTAGGACATATGAGCCGTGAATTATAAGAATTTGATTCGTAGCAATGAATGAGTCTCCGTAGAAAACAGACTTCTCAGCGGGTGAGGATAGCGGTATAGTGCCCCTATGATGATGTATGTAATTAAGCTGCTACTCAGCGCTGGAATGATTGTATTGATCAGTGAACTCTCTAAGAAGAGTGCTCATCTGGGAGCTCTAGTCGGATCCCTACCATTAGTATCGTTGATCGCGATTACGTGGCTCTTCTACGAGACTAATGGAGATGTGAAGAGGCTACAAGATCACTCCATAGGGGTGTTTTGGTATGTCTTACCCTCTCTGGTTTTCTTCGTACTCTTCCCGTTCTGTCTGGGTAAGATGCACTTTTGGTGGAGTATGGCGATCTCTATTGGGGCGACCTTCCTCGCCTACTTAGCGATGGTCTGGATCCTCGCTAAGTTTGGGATGAAGCTCTAATGCTGCTTCAGCAGTGGCACTCGTTGAACGATATGATTATGATGCCCCCTGTAGAGTCGCTACTCCTGATTGCACGAGGGAGAGTCCCTCTGTGAGGATTTCCTGAGAGGGAGAGAAGTTACGCCATACGTTGATCGCGTTAGCGAAGTCCTCATTCTGACGGTCAAAGGCTTCGATGGCGATCGTGCCATGGAAGTTTACTTCCTTAAGAGCTTGGAAGACCTCATCGAAGTCGATCTGTCCTCGGCCTGGAGTGCCGCGATCGTTCTCCGAAATATGGACGTGGGTCAGGAAAGGGGCAATATCTTTGATGGCTTGGGTTTGTGACTTCTCCTCGATATTGGCGTGGTAGGTGTCGAACATCCCTCGAACATGGCTGTGATCTACCTGAGCCAACAGGCTCGCTAACTGCGACATTGTATTGCCAAAGTAAGCTTCATAACGGTTCAGGAATTCAGGAGTGAGGGTGACGTCATATTGCTTCGCGAACTCACCGGCTTCTTGGAGGAATTCTACGCAGTATGAGACTTCATCGGCGGTGACAGGTTGTCCTGAGAAGTGCTTAAATGGGGCGTGGTAAGGTCCACCGAGGTTAGTGGAGCCTGCAGCGGCTGTATCGGTGATGCGCTCTTTGATCCACTCTAGGGCGGTGGCTCTGACGGATGCCTCTGGGGAGATCGCGTTATATTCTGGGCTAGCCCCTACTACGGTGATGAGCTGGAGCCCGATGTCTCTGGCGTGCTCCCCTAGGATTTCATAACTTTTGCGATCTGGGCTCCCTAAGAAGAACTCGATCCCATCGTACCCTGCGGCCTTGATCTGATCGAGGAGAGAGAGTTGTTCCGGCTGGATATCGTTGCACCAGAGGTGCATGTTCATGAAGATAGGAGGGGCTTGGCTCATAGGAATTTAATAATCACACTATAAGGCGTTGAATACTGATGGGGGGCAATGATTTGGTGTGAATGATCAATGCATTGCGGTGGTTGCTCTACTTATACTGAGAGAGGTTCTTACGATAGGCGCTCGGCGTGATCTTCATCTCCCGCTTAAAGATTCTCGTAAAGACGACGGGGTCAGAGTAACCGAGCGCGTCACAGACCTCCGCGATAGAGTATGACGGCTCGGCGAGTAACTCACATGCGGTCGAGACCTTGACCTGGGTGATGAACTTCCCAGGGCTACTGTTGAAGTGCTTCTTGAAGCCTCGCTCCAGGGTACTAATGGAGAGCCCACTCGCCGCAGCGACGATGTCTACGGAGATCATCTGATGCTTATTCTCGTAAATGTATTCGACGGCCTTGCTGAGTGATGACATTGGGCCGGAGAGTTCAGACTTTTGGTGAGCGCTGGAGGGGCGGGAGAGCCCTGCTAGCCCGACGACCTTGTTGTCCATGTCGTAGAGAGGGATCTTCGTTGTGAGGTACCACTTTACTATCCCTGGTCGGTAGGTGACGAGCTCCGACTTTTCTACAATAGGCTTAGCCGAGATGATGACGGACTGATCATCTGCGATGTAGTGCTTGGCGAGTTCTCGCCCGAAGAGATCGATGTCAGTCTTACCCACAATATCAGATTTCTTAACGCCCAGGGTTTTGATGAAGGCTTGATTAATATGCACATAGCGGCCCTTTGTATCTTTGACATACGTGAGGGTGTCCGTGAGCATATCCATCAAAATAGTAGTCACTTGGCCAGGCTGTACGTTGTCCCAAAAGGAAGAATGATCTGATTTGTTGCTCATGAGTTTTGATGGTTAAGGATTAGTGTCTTCCCTATATATACATGCGAAAATTCCTAAATGTTTCAATTTAATGACGCAAATGGTCATTAATGGAGTGGATCAGGTTTGACGCTAAAGGTTTGGTCTTGCGGACCAAATGAGTCGAGCAACCGATCAGGTTCTAGCAAGCTGGGTACACCACTACAGAGGACAGCTGTGGTGAGGTAGGGAGGTGATGGTATCGCTATTATCGAATACGATACGTAGTGCGGGCGTTGCAGTGAGATGCCTGTGCGTCTGAGCTAGAATATGAGGGCGACCAGTTCGGAGTCACTAAAGAGCTCCGGCTGAGTGCACGCGGTGGCTAGGAGTTGGGTGTCTAACCAGGTTTGCTCCGTATCTGCTGATGGTGTCGGGGTGATCTCCGGTGTGGGAGTCGACTGAGGTGCCTCTACTGGCGTTTGAACGAGAGAGCTCGGTTCACTGTGATCGGCTAGAGACGGAGCGTCTGATGCTGGCCAGAACAGAATGGCGCCGAAGACTAATGCTGCACAACTGGGAGCAATGAGAGCGGGATGAGTCAATAATTGCTGCCACCTGGAAGGAGTAGGGGCTGAGAGTCTCGCCGCTCGGACAGTATTTTGAACAAACGAGGGGCTCGGTTCCGCCGATGAGGCCTGATTTAACAGATCCCAGACCGCATCTTGTTCTGCGTGGTGGTCATGTTGTGATGAGTTAGGCTTCATGGAGATAAGAGTAGCATATGGAATCAAACACCGCTAGAGATAAAAAGTTGCACCGCAAAAAGATTTTTTTGCGAATCGGGATCGAATTGTTACGCACGAGGGTGACAATTCTGGTGAACCGCATGGAGCGTCGTCTGGTCTAGATGGGTATAGATCTGGGTCGTAGAGATGTCAGCGTGTCCGAGCAGTTCTTGGATGATCCTCAGGTCGGCTCCATTATGTAGCAGATGCGTTGCGAAGCTATGTCGCAGGAGGTGAGGGTACATCTTATGCTCGATGCCTGCCTTCTGCGCGCGGTCCTTGACGATGGCACGGAGACGTTCGGGGCTGAGGGACCCTCCTCTGACAGAGAGGAAGATGTGGGAGGAGCTGACACTGGGTTTTATCAGTTGTTGTCGGAACTGAGTGAGATAAGTAGAGAGGGCATGTTGGGCTGCGGAACCGATGGGAACGAGACGAGTCTTATTGCCCTTACCGGTGACACGGAGCATGCGCTCCTCTAGGTCTAGATGTTCGAGTCGTGCATTCGCGAGCTCGCTCAGACGTAGGCCAGAGGAATAGAAGGTCTCTAGAATCGCTCTATCTCTCGCCCCTAGGAGGGATGTAGGGTCTATACTATTCAGAAGCTTAGTGACTGTTTGTTCATTGAGAGTCTCAGGGAGAGATTGTGGCACCTTGGGCGGGAGGAGCGGGGCTGCGATGTCACGAGGGGTCCATCCTCTCTGCGTGGTGAAGCGGTAAAAGATCTTGAGGTGGACCAGGTAGACACGGATAGAGGAGGCGGATAATCCCTCGGACTTGAGGTGCGAGAGATAGCCTGTGAGGTTCTCAGTACTGCATAGGTTCCAGTGATAGCTACGAGACTCCAGCCAGAGAGAAAAGCGATCCAGTGACTGACGTACAGAGAGTTGGTAATTCGTGGAGAGTCCGCGCTCAGTAGCGAGGAAGAGTATGAACTGGTCTAGAGCGCTGTGGAGGGACATCGATGGGTACTCTCTACCTTATAATGGGAGAGGGTGTAGAAACCAAGCGTACAATACTGTTATTCTGAGCAGTGAGGTCTAGTGGCGGAGGAATTCGCTTTCCTAGGGAGGGGAATGCGATTACGAGAGGGCATGGATATGACGACGTGGCTCATCTTAGCATTAACAGCCGTTTTGGTAGGGGTTGGTAAGACGGGCTTTAGTGGCTTGAGCCTGATCCCCGTATCGATCTTTGCGTCGTACTTTGGTAAGGAGTCGGTGGGAGTACTGCTGCCCTTGTTGGTGTGTGCAGACTTGACGGTGTATCCTGCGATGAT
>WTJZ01000123.1:23348-25252 GCA_011524615.1 Akkermansiaceae bacterium
GCTGGTCCTATCATTAAGATCTACCTGCTCACCAAGGAGTTCCCTAAGATGGAACTCGTGGGGATCTCGGCCCGTTTCTTTTTGCTCATTAACCTATTGAAGCTCCCTTTACTAGGGGGCGCCTCCTTGATCACACGCGAGACATTATTACTAGATCTGCGCTTGATACCATGTGTGATCGCCGGTGTGTTTGTGGGCAAATGGCTCTTACAAAAGGTTCCTCAGCGCCTCTTTGATCGATTAATTATTGCCTTTGCACTCATTGCGGCAGTGAGGTTGTTCTGGTTTGGCTAGGGGTATAAATTGTCGTAATAATTATAAAAGACAGAGAATGTTTGGTTCGCTAAAAGAGTAATCATGTCATTAATAGGAGAACAAACACATAGCAAGCTCGTCGCATATGGACTCTGGATCTTTGGTTTTTTAGGCGCCCATCGATTCTATGTGGGACGTACTGTTACAGGAACGATTTGGCTTTGTACCTTAGGCTTATGTGGAGTCGGTTGGTTCTTAGACTTATTCTTGATCCCGCGCTTGGTGAAGCAGGCGAACTTAAAGTTCGTTAACGGATCGTATGACTTTTCCGTAGCATGGTTACTCCATGCGTATTCGGGTATCTTCGGGGCTCATCGATTCTACCTTGGTAAGTGGGGGACAGGGTTGCTTTATTTATGCACCGGCGGCTTAGCAGGAATCGGGGTAGTCTACGATTACTTCACTCTCAATAGTCGAGTCAGTGATAAGAATGCGGAGGGTAGGCCTGCATGGTGGGCATAGCCGCACCTCCTACACTAGTTGTAATACCGCGATCACGAGTTGTGCGGTAGAGACTGTCATTGTGATTCGCGAGCGTAGGGAGCTGAAGCTTGCCGCGGCGAGCAACACACTGAGGCTTTGGAGCAAGAAGAAGATCGGTAACGAGAGGAGACTGAACTCCTCAGGGATGACTGGTCGCAAGAGGGAGCAGATAAGAAGCTGAGCCAATCCGATGACTGAGCAGTGAACAGCTCCTTTACTCAATTGTCGTTTTTTCATGAGGTTACCGTTGGATAACGTGTAATGACAGAGATGTGTAGGGAATGGTATCCTGCAGTATTAGATCAGTCCCAGAGAGGCCGTTTTTACTTTGTTGCTCGGTATCATGATTAGACACTCTCGGTATCAGAGCCAATCTGTTCTTCATCTAGCGCCTGTTTCTTTCTGCCTCGATCAGAGGTAATGGCTACTGCTAGCCATTGGAATTCGTAACTGTGGTCCACGGCTACCTTTAGGATCATCGTCATCGGGACTGCGAGTAGCATGCCGGCAGGTCCCCAGAGCCAACCCCAGAAGAGGACGGCAACCAGTACCACGAGGGTAGAGAGCCCGAAGCGTCGCCCCATCATGCTTGGTTCTACTACATTTCCGATCAGTCCGTTGATCGCGACGTATCCGCCGGCTACGATGAGACCTCTCGGAATGTCAAAGGCAATGAGAGCTAAGATAAAGGGGGGAATCCCTGCAATCACAGAACCGATGACTGGAATGAAGTTCAGAGTGAAGGCTAAGATCCCCCATAGAACAAAGAAGTCGAGCTGGCAAAGGTGGCACAGTACTCCTGCCAGGACACCCGTTGCTAAGCTGACAAAGGTCTTGATACCGAGGAATCGTTGTACATCCTTAGCTGCTGCGAGCATTCGCTCGAAGTTAGGCCCCCGAGCCTCCGCAATGTCGGCAAAGCGGCGTCCAAACTGGCGCGCCTCGGTAAGCATGAAGATCGAGAGGATGAGGACAATAAAGGTAGCACCGATGAAAGTGAGCACCTTTTGGACGACTCCTTGACCGAGAGAGAGTACCTTCTCGAACTGGAGGTTATCGAGTTGATCTTTCCAGAGATTATTGAAGTAGAGTTCGACCGCTTCTTG
>WTJZ01000079.1 GCA_011524615.1 Akkermansiaceae bacterium
TGGAATGACTGATTAAAGGTGAGTACTTCATATCGATTCTCTCCTTTTGTATTTGGGCGCACATGTCCATAACGACGCGCAAACTTGATCATACCGTCATTAGCTTCAGCCCCGGAGTTGGAGAAAAACATTTTTCCAGGAATCTTGATACACTGATCCACGATCAGTTCTGCCAGATCAGCTTGTTCCTTGATGTGGTAGAGGTTCGAACAGTGCATTAGCTTACTCGCCTGTGCCGTTAATGTGTCAAGCATGCGAGGGTGAGCATGTCCTAGAGAACAAACCGCGATCCCTGTGCAGAAGTCGAAATACTTTTTCCCAGATTGGTCCCAGAGGTAGACACCTTCTCCATGACTTATCTCAATCGGGAAACGCCCATACGTAGGTAGGACATATTTGTTTAGCTTATCTGCTGTCGTCATAATTTTTAATATTCAAGCAATTCGGATTGGATGAGATATAAAAAGTCTCCTCGAAAATCAGAACGGCATAATACGATGATAAGATGTCGCTCGTGTGCGCAGAGATCAATAATTATCTGCCAAAAAAGTCTTTATACTGATGATTAAAAAATGAAAACGCGTAAAAATGGGCGTTTGAATCGAGCGCTTCTCATGAACTTAAGATGTGTCTTCAAGCTCTGATCGGGCATGGAGCTATGTGCTTAAACGAAAAAACAAGCCAACATGTGGCTTGTATCTATTCAGAGAGGCAACTGTATGGTTGCTCATGCTAGCGAAATATGAAATAAGAGAGCTCCTAGCGACCGAAGAGACCTCCAACGACTGAACCTAGGAGTCCACCATTGTCATTCTTAGAGTTCATCACGAGAGAGGCAATATCATCGAGCGCGCTACCGTCACCATCACGATCTAGGATCGAAGCAATCCCTGATTGGGTATCTGGAGTAGCATCATCTTCACGTCCCTTTTTAGAGAGGAAGCCCATGATGATTGGGATGAGTGCACTAATCACAGATCCCGCCTTGCTGCTATCGATACCGAGCTTACTGCTTAATGCGCTTGTAGCAGATTCTGCCTGAGTGTCACTACCGAGGAGAGCGCTCAGAGGGTTTCCTCCTCCTTGGCCACTGAGCATCCCAGCGATGTTGCCGAGATTGCCTAGGAGATCTTCTGATCCTCCGAGTTGTGAGAGTAGCCCTGAGACCGCGTCTGTCCCGCCATTATCTTGTTGAGACTTGAGGCCATTGAGGACCATAGGAGCGATTGCCGCGACAGCACCGCCTGCCTGTTCTTCATCGAGTCCTAGCTGTGAGGTGAGTGCTCCTACTAGTTCTGATCCGTGCTCCTTGAGTAAATCGTTGATTAATGACATTGTGCTTTATTACGTTGTAATCATCTAGACAGACTACGGTTAGAAATAGCCACATCTTTTTTAAGCTTCCTCTCACAAATGCACCAGAACATCTCGAGCTCGGGTGAGGAGCAGCTCATTCCGTCATCTAATCAATCGGTGCAACATAGCCGTCTTTGAGACAGCCTTGTATCCACTCAAAGAGTTCTTGCATCTCATGAGAGTCATTCTTCACTAGATTCACACTCTTCCAATCCAAGTGAGAGGATTGCACCGGACTCGAGATCACATTCACCTTTAATCTCTCCATGAGTGCCTCCTTCTCCCTAGAGTTGGCATTGAGTAGGTGCGCAGTGCTGGGGAGATCATCTAGACTCTCTAGACTGAGACCGAAGGTAGTTACTCCTAACCCAAATTTAGTAGAAAGGGAACGAATGTTCTCCAGTAGTGCCTCATCCTCAATCGCACAGGCATAATACAGTTGCCCTGACTGAGCCCACATCGAGGAGCTCAGAGTCTGGAAGAAGTCCTCACGGAAGGTCTCTACGCTACAGAAGGTACGTAGACGAACTGCTCGCAATGTATAGGGAGGTAATCCCTGAGATTGCTTAATCGCGATTGATTGCTGGTCTAGAGTCAGCTCTCCGTCATCAGCACTAGAGAGCTCCCACTCTACCTGTGCGAGATCTGGGAATCGCCATAGATTCCCTAGTGGAGCACCCTGCTTCAGAGCCTCTCTAAACACAAATGGAAAGAGGCCATGGCGTTCTGAGTAGAGCTTCACGATCGCATGAAACTTCTGCAGACGATTCAGCTGGTGGTTAGACGCCTCCAGATCATTTCCGACAACATCTAATTGTCCCTGACGGAGGGAGAGTAGCTCCTGAGCACTCGACAGAGCTGGTACTTGAGACGTACGGAGGTAATATCCCTGCCCCCTCTCTACCTTGGCAATCGGAGAGGCCGGATCACAAGACATGATAGAAAAGTGATACCTCAATGATGCGTCCGAGTAATTCTCATCTAACTTCATCTGCACAAGGCTGATTAATTCCGTCCCTTTGATAGCTTCACGTGGATCGCTAGGGAGAATTTCTGGGAGAAGGTTATTGAGATTCTGACGTAAACTCATAATGGGGCGTCGATAGTGTGACAGTACTCCCGCGGACGCAACAGAGAAATGAGGAAGTTTTTAGAGAAATTCCCCTCGACCTTCCATTTTCTGTGAATATTTTAGCATTATTTAAGACTAATAAACTATCATGCCTTACGCACTCTCTATAATTTTATGCCTTTTTGGCTCTCTACTCGCTTCTTCTGCGCAAGATGTTCACGAACTTATGGCGCGTGCACGCTATGTCACCACGCTCTCCAAGACTGACCTAGAGGGGCGACTCAAGAAGTCTTCTCTAGAGATCCCAGTCAAATTTAGCCTCAATGGGGAAAACCTTATGGTTCAGTACTATGTCGACAGTCTTTGGAAGGGGCTCCACGTAAAGCTGAACCCCACGAACTGCCAACTATTCGATATTAATGCGGACGGGTCCGAGTCCCTCTTCAGTGACCAAAAGATCGGACAAGATATCGCAGGAACAGATCTTAGTTACGAGGATCTCTCACTTCGCTTCCTCTATTGGCCTGTGGCAGAACTCAAGGGGGAGGAGCGCATCAAGTCACAAAACTGCTACATCGTCAGGGTTCACAATCCTGACCAAAAAGGGAACTATCTCTACTGTGACCTCTGGTTACACCAAAAGGCCTCCAACCTCATGCAAGTAAAAGCCTACGATCGTAATGAACAACACTGTAAGACCCTGCAAGCAGCGGACCTCATGAATGTCGATGGCGAGATCATGATGAGAAAGATGAAGGTAGAGGTCGTTAAAAACGGTGACACGCAGTCTATTAGTTACCTCATCTTTAAGAATCCAGAGGGACCTAAGTCGAGCTCCAGACGTCGCTCTCTGAGGTAATCTATATACTATATCAGAGCGTCAAACCTGAGCTTCTACCTTTATTAAGAGTAGAGGTTGCTTCTCTATTTCCCGCTCGATCATCTTCCAGAGTAAAATTTGTTTGAATGGGTTCCTAGATTATAGTTTATCTCATTCCAATGGCATCAAACGACGAGCTGGAAAAATGGGGAGCAGATGTGATCTCAGGGCGCAATAAGTCGTTCACGGCCTTTATTGTACGCTGCCTCTTGAGTGGATTCTCACTACTCTTCCGAGCGATTGCAGTGACGCGGGTATACCTCTTCAAATCCGGTCGTAAGGAACAAGCACACTTCGCGACCAAAGTCATCAGCGTAGGTAATCTCACTGTCGGAGGGACAGGCAAAACTCCTGTGGTCGAAAAGCTTGCTCGTGAACTCAATGAGGCAGGGCGCAAGGTAGCCATCCTCTCTCGTGGTTACAAGAGTCAGGATCTCAATAAGCCGCAAGAATGGCCTGGAGTCACGCGTGATGCCTCTTACGATGTCATGCCAAAGGTCGTCAGCGATCACGAAAGAACGCACCTCAAGCCCCCCTATTCTGGTGATGAACCCTACATGCTAGCTAAGAACCTCCCCGGCGTCTCTGTTCTCGTAGGCAAGGATCGGGTGAAATCGGCCAAGTTCGCTCTCAACTACCTGCAGACTGATACCTTTGTGCTCGATGACGGCATGCAGTATCTGAATCTCCGCCATAACTACGACATTGTCTTACTGGACCAGAATGCCCCGTTTGGCACCAGAGTATTACTCCCTCGTGGAACCCTCCGTGAGCCAGCCTTTCAGCTGAAGAGAGCTGACCTCATCATCATCACTAAATGTAAGCAACCCTCCAGCCAAGAACTCGTTGACGAGATCCGTAAGTACAACTCGCACGCAGGCATCATCGAGTGTCGCCATGAATCGGTAGAGCTTGAGAATCTCTTCACTGGCGAGCGCAAGCCTCTCTCCTTTATGAAAGAGAAGTATGTTGCCGCTATCAGTGGAATCGCTGTGCCAGGTAGCTTCGAGGCCCTACTTAAGAAGAATGGCGCGGAAGTTCTCTTTCACCAGACCTTTTCTGACCATCATAACTTCACGCAAAAGCAGATTGACCGCTTTATGGAGCGGAGCTTTCAGCGCGATGCAGATATGATTATTACGACGGAGAAGGATGCCGTTAGATTCTTGCGTCCGACAGAGCTCGATACAGATGTGTACTTCCTCAGGATCGAGATCAAGATCCTCGCAGGTCAGGAGCAATGGGATCAAGCGATTCAGGATATCTGCGGTGACGTACATGGCTCCAAGATCGATTATGGTATCAACCAAATGGAGGAAAACCTCCGTGCTGTATAATTCTACTTCCTTCTCAAGGCGATTGAGAAGCTTTGGCGCACGAGGCGCAAACGAAAAAAGCCTCCCCAATTAAGGAGAGGCTTTTTTTGGGGCTCGGTTCATCGGCCCCATGCTCAGACTTGATTAGTCCTTTCTCTTTAACTGAGGGAAGAGAACAACGTCACGAATCGTCGGAGCTCCAGTGAGAAGCATGATGAGACGGTCAATCCCGATTCCGATTCCACCTGCAGGAGGCATTCCGTGCTCCATTGCTTCAACGAAGTCTGTATCGGTAACCTGCTCTTCGCCTCCAGATTGCTCAGCGAAGCGGCGTGCCTGTACGATCGGGTCATTCAGTTCAGAGTAGCCAGGCGAGATCTCTTGTCCATTGATGATGAGTTCATAGACGTCGATCACTGATGGGTCTTCTGGGTTCTCCTTAGCGAGTGGAATGAGCTTAGAGTCTACATGCGTCACGAAGCATGGGTTAAAGGTGTGCTCCTCTACGAGCTTCTCGAATACATGTTGTGTGACTTCGTAGTCCTCCAGGTCTGCGCCGATCTCGACCTTGAGCTCCTTCTGCGCTTTTTCGCGACGAGCTTCTGCCGTGAGATCGAACCAATCATCACCTGCTACTTCCTTGATTAGGTCACGATATGGAGCACGCTTCCATGGACGTGAGAGATCGATGGTGCGGTGAACGTTTCCGTCATCATCTTTGTGCTCGATCTTGAGAGTGCCAAAGAACTTCTCCGCGAGGTGGCAGACCATATCCTCGACCATATCAGCCATTTCCTCGAAGTCTGAGAACGCTGAATAAGCCTCGAGCATAGTGAACTCAGGGTTGTGACGACGGGAGATCCCTTCGTTACGGAAGTTACGGTTCAGCTCGAACACCTTCGTGAAGCCCCCTACGAGGAGACGCTTGAGGTGTAGCTCAGGAGCGATACGCATAGTGAGTGGCATGTCGAGAGCATTGTGGTGCGTCTCGAATGGACGAGCTGCTGCACCACCTGCGACGTCATGGAGCATTGGAGTCTCTACTTCTAGATACCCCTTGCCGTGGAGATAGTTACGGATCTCTGCGATGATCTGCGAGCGGAGGACGAAGAGATCAGCACTAGACTGATTAGACATCAGGTCTAGGTGACGCTTACGGTACTTTGTCTCACGGTCATTGATTCCGTGCCACTTGTCCGGCATCGGACGCAGCGCCTTAGAGAGAACTGTGAGCTTCTCGGTCTTTACTGATGGCTCACCCTTACCGGTCGTAAAGGTTTCCCCCTCGATCCCTACCCAGTCACCTAGGTCTAGATTCTGGTAGGCTTCCCACTCGATCTCGGTGAGACCTTTCTTATTAAGGTAGATCTGGATACGACCATGAACATCTCCGAGAGTAGCGAAGACCGACTTACCCATATCACGGATCGCGAGTAAACGACCCGCGATCTTAACCTTCTTCTCGTCTTCGAAGTTAGCCTTAAGATCACCAGGAGTGATCGTTGTCTCGAACTTGGCACCAAATGGGTCAAGACCGAGTTCCTTAAGCTTCTCTAGCTTCTCGCGACGTACTGCGATCAACTCTGCTTCTGTTGACGTTGGGGTTTCGTTACTCATAAAATTGTAAATTTGAGGACTTAGAATGATCGTTGTGATATAGCTGGAAAGAATCTCAAGGAAAAACATTCTTTTTCTGTGCAACTCTGTATTAGTAAGGTTACTATCCCCCTCACTTATGGTTAACCCGTTCTGCAGATTCAAAGACACTGTTCTAGGAGTATTCTTCTCCTTGAGCTTTCTGATCTGTGTGACTGTCTATGTAGCGAACCGTATTGGCTTCTCTGGCGGAGCCACGGAACCCGTTGTTCAGATCCTGAAGAATAACTTCATCCACTCAGAGATCGGCAGTTACCGATATTCTCTCTGGGACGGCCTCGTCCTCTCTGATCTTCAGATCCTCAGCCGCGAGGACGACTCCAAGGTCTGTGCCACCTTTGATCGCATCGCAGTAAATATTGATCGCAAGGCTCTCATCAGAGGTAAATTCGACCCTGATTCTGCTACTATCTCTGGAGGAGAGGCTTGGATCGACCTCTATGATGCAGAGCAAAGCCGCATTCACTTGACCGAGTTAGAGTGCTTCGTTGATCTCTCAAGAGGGTATGACGTCGTGATCAAGACCTGTACTGGTAAGCTGAATGGCATCCCGATCAGTATCAATGCCGAGAGTCTCGGAATCATGCAGCCAAAGGATACTAAGACGAAGGTCGATATTCCTGAGGTCTTGAGAGCTATCTTCCTGCATATCTATCGGATCAAGTCAGCCCCAGGTAGTGATCTCGCCATCACCGTCGACCTCATCCATACCTATGGTGCGGAGAACGGACTCGACATCGATATCGACCTCTCAGGCCAAGCGTTCTCTTATAACGACCTTGCCTTCCAGTCGATCGATGCCCAGCTCGAGTATCGAGATAAGACTCTCTTCGTTAATCGCCTCTATGCCACGGACGATACTGGAACCTTAGAAGCCTCCGGAACATACTATGTCCCTGACCGTATTGGGCAATATGAGGTGAACTCTACAACTAATCTCCAGAAGGTACTACGCAGCCTCTCGATCAATACCGTTGCAGGCAAGATTGTCTCCCCTCTGCCCCCTACCGTTACGGCTAAGGGCACCGTGACAGGAACGAAGCAGGCTTCGGGAGAAGTGACTTGGGAGGTCCAGACGCACGGCCACCTTACGGTTAATGAATTTCGAATCCTCGGAGGCGTCTTCTCAGAGATCGACACCGACTTCTCCTGGCGGAACGGGCAACTCTTCCTGAAGGGGATGAAGGTATCCCACCCGTCTGGAGAGATGACCGGTAAGCTGTTGCTCGACGCTGAGACTATTCGCTACCAGGTCACCTCCTCTCTTCCCCCATCTCTATATACCCCATTTACCAAGCCAGGAGGAATCCTCGCGAACAATATCGATAAGACTACCTTTAACGAGCAGAGTGTCATCGACCTCACTCTGAAGGGGACCATGCAACGTAACAAGATCGACGAATGGGAGGCGTCGGGCTCCGTCGCACTACAGAACTTCTCCTACAATGGTGTTCCCATCAATAACGCCGAGTGCTCCTTTATCTTTACCCCACTGGAGGCACGTTTCACGGACCTCCAGACATCCTTTGATTATAGTGAGTACCGCGTGACCTCTCATGTGGAGAGCCGCCCCTCATCTGGTTACCTACGGGCAGACCTCATTAGCTTTGATAATATCGAGCAAACGGTCAACATCAAGGAGCTCACGGGGCGCGCCTGGCCTGCACAGGTCGTGAACCTCTTCCATAAGCCTATCGCTAAGGCGATCTATAATACTGTCCACTTCACCGCCCCACCCCGCTTCAGAACATACGGTACCATTGGCCTCGAGGATAAGAGCTGGAAGACTAACCTCTATAACGTTATCGAATCCCCAACTGACTTCTATTACGCTCTGCTCGGAAAGGACGTCCGCTTCTCTAATACTGATGGGGTTATTCGTATCATCAATAACGCGATCCAACTCCAAAAGCTCACCTCCTCAGCCCTGGGAGGCTCCCTAGAGGGAGAAATCACCGTGAACCCGATCAGTTCAAAGTACCCTGCAGGATACTACGCTGGTGAGTTCGTCTTTAACCAAGTCTCACTCTCCAAGATCGCAGACCGCTATGAGTTCGAGAACAAGACCTCCGGACATCTTACTGGTCGGAGTAGCTTCTCGGGCAAACCTGCTAATATCCGCTCCGTCAATGGAGAGGGCTTTATCGCTCTTGATGAGGCTGACATCTTCTACATTCCCGTATTTGGCCCCCTCTCTCCTATCATGAGCGGTATCCTCGGGCATAAGAAGACCAGTCACGAAAAGGTCAAAAGTGTCTCCGCGAGCTTCCAAATCGTCGACGGCAATGTTTATACCAATGACCTCACTTCCAACACCCCCTCTGCTAAGATCAAGGGCAACGGGATCATCGACCTAGAGAAGCAAGAGATCGACATCACCGTCAGAGCGAGTACCAAGGGATTACTCGGCCTCGTCACCCTCCCGCTTAAGCCTTTAGAGCAACTCCTCCAATTCCGCGGAACAGGCCCTGTCTCCGCTCCCACCTGGGCGAACTCCCCTTTCAAATCGACTCCTAAGTACATCGGCGACACAGCTAAGAACAAGGCCATGATCGCGGAGTAGAGATTTCTGGCGCCATATGATAGATGGCTACCTCATGGA
>WTJZ01000310.1 GCA_011524615.1 Akkermansiaceae bacterium
CTCAGTTCTCAGTTCTCAGTTCTCAGTTCTCAGTTCTCAGTTCTCAGTTCTCAGTTCTCAAAGTTGCGAAAAAGAGACGAGGGAGCAGCTACAAGACGCCCGAATGTAAGAAAGCGGAGCGTGAAAGAACTGAAAACTGTTCACTGTAAGCTGTTAACTCTCCCAAAGCGGAGCGAAAGAAAGGGCTGTTCACTGTAAACTGATAGCTGTGAGCTCATTTTACCCAACAGAAAAAACCCACTCTGAATGGCAGAGTGGGTTTTTTTGAAAACAAATCCTTGGAAAAGAATTAACGTTTTGAGAACTGGAATGCCTTACGAGCACCTGGTTGACCAGCCTTTTTACGCTCTTTCATACGTGGGTCACGACGAAGGAGGCCTGACTCTTTAAGAGCTGGACGAAGCTCAGGGTCAACAAGGATGAGTGCACGTGCGATAGCAAGCTTGATTGCACCAGCTTGACCCTTGATACCACCACCTGATGATTTCACCTTAAGGTCGAACTTGTTGATAAGCTTAGTTGCTTGGAACGGAGCAAGAAGCTCGTTCTGAAGAGGGATTGTTGGGAGGTACTCTTCGAATGGGAGACCGTTGATCTCTGCTTGTCCTGTACCTTCTGTGAGCCATACGCGAGCAACTGCTGTACGACGACGACCTGTTGCACAGTATGTTTTAATTTTTTCAGCCATGATATGAAAAGTGTGTTAGGGTTTAATTACTTAACTTCGTAAACTTCTGGTTGTTGTGCTTCGTGTGGATGCTCTGTACCTGCGTATACACGGAGTTTTGAGAAAATAGCGCTTCCGAGACGGTTTTTAGGGATCATACCTTTAACAGCCTTCTCGAGGATAAGAGCTGGGCGACGCTCACGGATCTTACGTGGAGTCTCTACTTTTTGGTTACCAACATATCCTGTGTAACGGGTGTAGATCTTTTGCCACTCTTTGTTTCCTGTGAAAACAGCTTTCTCCGCATTGATGATGATGACGTGATCACCTGTGTCAACGTGTGGTGTGAAGATTGGCTTGTGCTTGCCACGAAGAAGGTTAGCAGCTTCTACGGCAACTTGACCTACTACTTTATCAGCAGCGTCGATCACGTACCACTTACGATTGATGTCTGTTGGTTTTGCGGAAAATGTTTTCATTAATTTTCAGTTTGTTAGATGTTAAAGCCATGTGTCACGGCTGCAATCTAAGAGGGGTGGGAACATAAATAGTTTTTAATTTTGATGTCAATGCCTTTTTCACCTCAGACGAAACTTTTTGCGATTTAAGGGTTGTTTTTCTGATGGATGGACTTAAAAATGGGATTCTTAACAACCCACTTAACGTTATCGCAAAGAAAACTAGTAAAAGACCTAAAAGAGGAGGCGGACGCCGCAGGAGAAGAACGTTTGAAGAACCAGAAGCTAGTGATAAGGCAGTATCACTGGAGGGGACGATCTCTGCAGTTCTTGCTGGAACCATGTTCAAAGTGAAGCTTGATAGTGGGCACGAAGTACTTGCACACATTTCTGGTAAGATGCGTAAGCGTTTCATCAGACTAGTAATCGGCGACCGTGTCAAAATGGAGATGTCTCCATATGATACGACTAAAGCACGTATTACATTCCGAATCGGATAACGTTACTCCTCTCTCCTATGTAGATGTAAGCCCTCAGATTTTGAGGGCTTATTTTTTATCTATGCGCCTCGGTAGCGCTTTTTTACAGCGGTGTGTGTGTTTGTTGTTACTTTGGGGGAGAAAAAGGTTGTTGTTCCATGGGGCGGTCTATAAGAGTAAACGCTAATGAATTTTTCATGGGATCAATGGTTTATGATCATCCTAGTGGTGATTGTTTTTATTTTCTTGGTGAAGGAGTGGTTCTCCGCCGAGATTACTGCGATGTGTGCTCTGTTCGCATGCATCTGTGCAGGTATCTTACCGATTAGTGCGAGTGATCCCAGTGAGGCGAGTTTTGTCGCGCTCAAGGTCTTTTCACATCCGGCCCCTTTGACGATCGCATGTATGTTTATCGTGAGTGCAGCACTAGAGAAGACGGGGGTGATCGATGTGATGGGGGATTTCTTCGAGCGAAAGGCGGCGAAGACAGAAATCATTATGCTACTCAGCCTCGTTGTTATTGCGGGGGTGCTCTCTGCCTTTATGAGTAATACGCCAGTGGTGGTGGTCTTCATGCCGATTATCATTGGTATCTGCCGTAAGAAGGATTGGAAGGCGACACGCTTTCTTATTCCGCTGTCTTATGCGGCCATTGTTGGAGGGACGATGACGATCGTAGGGACGTCGACGAACCTCATTTCTTCGGGGATCGCGGAGGCTAAGGGGATGGAGGCCTTTAAGCTATTTGAGATTGCGCCTTTGGGGGGGATCTTCTTCTTGGTTACGATTCTGTATCTCTCTACAGTGGGACGTAAGTTGTTGCCTGATCGGGTCACGTTGGCAGCCCTAGTAGACTCGAGTGCTAGTAGGCAGTTCATGACGCATGCGATCGTTAAGGAGCAGTCCTCGATGATTGGTAAGTCTGTGCGTGAGAGTTTTGGCAAGATTCGAACGGCACGGGTCGTGGAGATTTTTAGGAACGAGGCAAAGGTGATCGGGGCGACCGACAAGATCATTCTGCAAGAAGGGGATGAAGTAGTAGTGAAGGGGGATCTGAATGCCCTTGTTAAGGTCGGAAAGACAGATGGAATCCAGTTTACCGGGGAGGATGATCTTGGTCTGGAAGAGGTCAGAACAGAGGCAACCACCATCATGGAGGGCATTATCGGGCCGAACTCGGTGTTCATCGGGAAGAGCCTGAAGGAGACTCAGTTTCGAAACAAGTATGGTGTCATCGTCGTGGCACTTCACCGCCAAGGGCGTAATATTACTAAGAAGATCGGAGAGGTGAAGCTCGCGTTTGGTGATACTCTCTTAGTACAAGGGGCTCCGCACCGAATGAACCGTCTGTTCTCATCGAATAACTTTGTCAGTCTGAGTGAGCCTAAGACGGATAATACGAAGCCTGAGAAGGCTAAGTTCGCACTCATGTCGATGGGCGCATTTGTGCTCCTTGGTGCGATGGGAGGATTTGGTTGGATTCCAGCCTTACCAGTATTCGGCATGGCGTTCGGTTGTGCTCTCTTCTGTCTGCTGACTGGGTGTCTGAACCCGAAGGAGGCATATGAGGCGATCGAGTGGAAGGTGATCTTTATGATCATGGGGATGCTGGGCCTCGGGATGGGGCTCGAGAAGACGGAGCTCGCGGAAGTGGGAGCTACTGCGTTGCTTAATGCGGTCGGAGGGATGAATCCAGTCATCTTAGTCGCGTCCTTCTATCTACTCTCCGCGATCTTGACTGAGTTGATCAGTAACCAAGCGGTTGCAGCCCTACTAACTCCCGTAGCGATTTCAGTAGGGTTTCAGTTAGGCTTAGATCCTCGTGCCTTTGTGGTGGCGGTGATGTTTGGCTCGTCGGCGAGTTTCTCTACTCCGATTGGTTATCAGACGAATACCTTGGTCTATGGTGGTGGTGGATATAAGTTTGGAGACTTCTTTAAGGTCGGCTTCCCGCTCGCCTTATTGCTCTGGGGGATTGCATCCTTCATTATCCCGATGATTTGGAAGTTAGATCCACTAGGGTAAGTCGTTCCAGTGATATTGCCCCCTTACTGGGGCGTCTATTCGTGTTGAGTAAAAGGTAAAGATTCTGCGTGCTCCGCTAGACGATCGAGTATACTAAGAGAGTATGCAAAGACGACGTCTAGGGAAGAGTGGATTAATGGTGTCTGAGATAGGGTTGGGTACGATGACCTTTGGGACTCAATGTAGTTCTAAGGCTGAGGCCTTTAGGATCATGGATCGCTGTCTCGAGGCGGGGATTAACTTCTTCGACATTGCGGAGATTTATCCGGTGCCTCCCGTGAAGCACCTGGCCGGGATTACGGAGCAGTGGGTAGGGGAATGGCTCTCCCAGCGTGATCGTGAGGAGGTCTTGATCGCGACCAAGGTCGCGGGGCCAGCTCATGGATGGTTCGTCCCTCCTGTGCGGAATGGGAATGCTGCTATCGATGGCGTGCAGTTACGTAAGGCGCTAGAGGGAAGTCTACGTAGACTCAAGACAGATTACATCGACCTCTATCAGGTACACTGGCCTGATCATGGGATGAGAATGGAGGATACTCTGGAGACACTGGATGCCTTTGTGAAGGAGGGGAAGGTACGCGTACTAGGATGCAGTAATGAGAATGCGTATGGCCTCATGAAGTCGCTCTGGACTGCTGATAAGCATCAGTGGAGACGCTTTGACACGATTCAGAATAACTTTTCGATCAACAATCGCCGCTTCCAAGATGAGCTCGCGGAGGTCTGTGAGCGCGAAGAAGTCAGTCTCCTGCCCTATAGCCCACTGGCTGGGGGGGTGCTCACTGGGAAGTATAATGTGGATCAGATGCCAGAGACGGCTCGATTCTATGAATACTTGCATCGTGGTGGGCCTCGTCAGCAGGCGATGGTGCATCGGTTTGTTAATGAGCGCTCCCTCGCGCTCACGGCGCAGGTTGTGGCATTAGCTGCGGAGCATGATTGGCACCCTGCGACCTTAGCGACAGCGTGGAGTAAGCAACACTCTTATGTGGCTTCCACACTGATAGGGGTGTCTAGCGAGACGCAACTCGACCCGATCTTGGCCGCGAGCGGATTGGAGTTGCCTGAGCCTGTAATGAATCAAATTGATGGGTATTGTGCGCAGATCCCTTATCCGATGGGCTAATTGGCGATGAGGGGGGGATATTTTTGTTATTCGAGAGTATTCACGAAAACTCTCGAAATCAGTCCTTGCTAATTTTTCGAAAAGAGTCCAAGGAAACGTAACAACTGCAAGTCTTTCTGCGAGAGGCTTTTGATTTACCCCCTTTAATACTTATGAGCAATTCCTCAGATAATAACGGAAATTCACTCGATCTTAGTGGCTTAAGCTTTGGTCCAGCATGGGTCCGTGATGAAGCAAAGCCAAAGGACTACTCGTCATACGAGGCAAAAGAAGACCGTCCACGCCCTAAGAGAGGTGGTAGGAACAATGGTGGCTTCCAAGGAGGGGGGAATAACAGAGACCGTGGTGGTCGTAATGATCGTCGCCCGAGAGATGGTAAGAACTTCCGTAGAGATGATCGTCGCGGGGAAAGACGCTTCGAACCAGTCGCTGCTCCAGAAGGATTTACTGGTGAGGTCATGCCGATCGAAGAAGGCCTCGACCGTCTAGCTAAGCAGATTCTCCAGACAGCCAGAACGTATTCTGTCTTCCAACTCGCGCGCCTCGTGCTGCAGTCAAGAGAGCGCTTTAACGTAGGGCTCAAGGCTCCTAAAGGACAGAAGCTCTTCCGTAATAATGTTACCTCTGCCAGCTTCCTTACCAAGGAGGAGGCAATGGCAGACTTCTGGACCTCTGAGGCAAAGCCGAAGTACTACCAAGAAGTCAAGAAAGAGGTCGAAGCTCCGTCAGGGAACTTCACTAAGGTCGCAAAATGCTCCAAGTCAGGAGTCTATGTAGGGCCTCCGAACCATCACAGTTATCAATCTAAGCTGAGAGAGCTTCATCGTGAGCGCTTTAGCTTCCTCCCGTTTGAATCATTCCAGCGTCAGGTAATAGTAGAAGAAGGTGAGGAGTCTGTAAATGCATGGATCGAGCAGGAGAAGTTCCAGACGTACTATGCTCCAGTGAGCGAGTTACCAGCGCCAGTAGAAGGAGAAGAAGCTCCAGAGGTGGATGAGAACCTCCTGATCAAGACGCGTGCAGAGCTCGAGCGTCACTTCCTCGACAATTACTTTGCCCAGGTTTACAAGCAGGTTCCGATCTCTTGGGTACCATCTTCTATTAACAAGAAGCTCCTCTCTCCAGGTCTCTTTACTCTTCTCAAGGACACAATCTCTGAGGAGCGTCGTTACCCTGGTAAGTTGGCATCACTCATGTGCCGTCAGCTCTCGGGACGTAGCGTTGCGGTCTTTAAGATCAATAAGAAGCTTAATGCGGGACCTAGTCGTCCACACGTTCTCCCTGCGATTGAGACCCTCTCAGATAAGCCAAAGGTGCTTCTCCAATGGGCTCTCGACAATGATGGAAAAGGGGTCGATGAACTCTGGAAAGATGTCCTACCTGCTGATGTATCAGAGGATGATAAGGCGAGCTGGTTCCATGACTTTAAGTGGCTCCTTACGCAGGGCTTTGTGACCCTCTTCGAAGACGGGCAAGTCTTCTACTCTAAGAAGGTCGAGACCAATGAACAGCCTAAGAAGGCAGAGGCGCCAGCCAAAGAAGAGACCGAACCTGCTCCAGCAGCAGAGACTCCAGAAGCTTTAGAAGAGGAAACTCCATCTGAGGAGTAAGCTCCCAAAGGCAGTGGTTCACCGCTGTTCTATCGATAAATAGACTAAGAAGGCACCATGAAGATGGTGCCTTTTTTGATACTGGAGATCGGGGGACTGGAGGGGGGAGAGAAAAAAACTCTGAAAAACGAGTAGCGCGAATCAGATGTTGTGCTAATTATCGAAAAAACTGAAATCTATGTCGAAGAAGAAAATCGTAATTATCGGAGCGGGACCTGGTGGATTAGCATCGGGAATGATCCTTGCGCACAGGGGCTTTGATGTCGTGATTGTCGAGAAGGATGGCAAGATCGGTGGACGTACTTCTGAGATTAAGCTTGGGGACTACTCGTTTGATACAGGTCCAACATTTCTGCACCAGAAGTTCACGCTAGACGAGACCTTTGCCGAAGTGGGACGTAATGCGGACGACTACTTGGACCTGATTAAGTTAGACCCGATGACTAAGTTAACCTGGGGTGAGACCTCTCTCGAGACGACTTATAACCAGGACCAAATGGCAGAGAACATTGAGAAGTCCTTCCCTGGTAATGCAGAAGGATACCGCCGATTCATGGCGGATCATGGGGATAAGCTACAGAAGATCTATCCTGTACTCCAGAAGCCCTATCATAAGTTGACCTCATTCTGTCGCTCGGAGTTGCTCAAGGTGTTCCCGTACATCGCGACCACTGACTCTGTGGTGGATGTTCTGGATCGTTACTTCCCTGATGATAACCTGAAGTTAGCCTTCACCTTCCAGTCGAAGTACTTGGGCATGTCGCCATGGAAGTGCCCAGCTCTCTTCACGATTCTCTCATACACAGAGTATAAGTACGGTATCTACCATACAACAGGCGGACTCTGTAAGATCCCGGAGGCGATGGCTAAGGTCGTAGAGGAAGAAGGCGGGGAGATCAGACTGAATGCTCCAGTGGATGAAGTCCTCTTCGATGGGACGAAAGCGAAGGGCGTGCGTCTCCAGTCGGGTGAAGTGATCGATGCTGATCATGTCGTGATGAATGCGGACTACGCGAATGCGATGAACTCCATCATGAATGGCTTTAGTAAGAGTAAGGAAAAGCTCGAGGAGAAGAAGTACTCATGCTCTACCTTTATGCTCTACCTCGGCCTAGATACGATTTACGAAGACGAGCCGCATCACCACATCATGTTCGCTGATAATTATGAGGAGAATATCGGCCAGATCTCTGGCGAGCAAGAGGTCTCTGATGATATGTCGATCTATATCCGTAACTCATCGATCACAGATAAGACCGTAGCACCAGAGGGGCACTCTCAGCTCTACATCCTCGTACCAACGATCAACTGCCGCCATGGCAAGGACTGGGAAGAGATCAAGCAAGAGTACCGTGATAAGGTACTCGAGCGTATCGAACAGCGCACCGGGATGAAGGATCTACGTAGCCACATCGTGGAGGAGGCCATCTATACTCCTGATACCTGGCGCGAGAGCGGAATCTTCATGGGGGCAACCTTTAACCTCGCTCACACGATGGATCAGATGCTCTACTTCCGCCCTCATAATAAGCTGAAGGGGTACCAGAACCTCTTCCTCGTTGGTGGAGGAACACATCCAGGTAGTGGTCTCCCAACAATCCTCGAATCCGCGAGAATCTCATCTAAACTCATCTGTGATGAGGAAGGCATCGAGAGTCCCGAGATCGACCTCGCACGTAAGGTGCTAGCTAGTTAAGCGATAGCCCAGCGAGCACGTCCGCTTACGGCCGCTCGCTGGCTGACTGCGTTACGGTAGAGAGGGGCGCCATTTCTATAGTTGCAGTCTCTCTCTTACACTACTAGGTACTTGGCCCTTCCATGTGTCCAGTTCGTATAGCTCGGGGTAATCGTTACCTATTTCTGGTTCGATGATGGTCACAATGTAACACTTATGGCCGTCAATGATCCAAGGGTTATTGTTGTCGTCGATGTATACTTCAACGCGTCTTGATGAGGACTCATAGAAAGGGAAATGGAAATGAAAAGTCGCTTTTTGATCGCGGAACAGTAAGTATGCTTTTGAATAGTCATCAGAAGTATGAATCCGCCATTCTTTCGTCTCAGTAAGATATGTCCCTGGTGTCAGTAGTGTATTTACAGGAGCCTTTTTTATGTCTCCGCAAGAAACAAAGAAGAGGCAAAATAGAAGAGAGTAGATTTTCATTACTAGGAAAATAGAGAGAAGTCTCGATCGGTATCGATTAGAGTTACAAAATAGATTTAGTATTTTTAATGTGGATTATAAATCCAAGTGGGTAAAGGTGTTTTTGCAACTTGAAAGTGGGGTCTAAAGGTCTTCATTAATGGGGAAGGTGCGCTGTAAGTATGATTGTGACTACACGTGTTGGTTTAGGCGTCCTTAAATTACAACACACGATGAGAGGTGAGTAGAGGCCGAGAGGTATTCTTTAAGGGTATTTTTTCCTTTTCAGGCTAGAGGTTCTATGTGTTGGTGTGGGT
>WTJZ01000293.1:0-5030 GCA_011524615.1 Akkermansiaceae bacterium
GATAATCTGTGGGCGCCTATCGCTTGCGACGTGTGACAAGCGCTAATCCTCCTAGACCAAGAAGAGCAAGAGATGTAGGTTCTGGAACAACGGTTAGGGCTGCGCTCGTCCTAAGGAAATTGTTGCTATTACCCGAGGTGTCGTTATCGAGTACTACGATCGTGAACAATCCATCTGCATCACCACCAATGGCTGCAGTGTTGGAGAACGTGAAATCAAATGCGGTCGTTGTAGTAGTAGCGAAACTCCCCGTTTGCGTAAGAATACGAGTCGCTGAGACTGAACCATCAGCCGTACTAGGAACAATACCTGCAGTTGCAGCTGTATTCCATGTGACGGTTGAGGCGTCAACTGCATCAGCAAAGTAGAAGAAGGAGTAGCTCGTGCCTGTACCACCGCTGGTTGAATCGAGAGTCAGTGTGATTTCATCATATTCGCCAGTGTATGATGAGAGATCGAACGTATAGAGGCCGATTCGGTCATAGTGTGGGGTATCAGCTCTAGAGTTTACTACTAGTGAACTTCCTGAGCTGAAATTACTATCAGCAGATTTACTATCTATGTATGCCCCTCCTGTAGTTGAGAAAATTGCAGCTTGAGCCGAGACTAATCCAAGTAATGATAAAGTAAGTTGGGTTTTCATAATTTTGTTTAATGAGTGTCACCTTCGCGACTTCATTATTATCTTGGATGGCTACTCATACCTTTGATGCACGAGTTCGAACTTTTTATTTTTGTCTAAACACTGGCTAGACATCAGCCCCCATAACTATCAGGGCTGAGAGAGTTTTAGAGGAGTACGTTACCTTTGCACAACTTCGTATTCAGACAGGTTGGAGTTCTGTAAGAGCTGGATATCTTCTTTACTGAACGACCTAGGGAGGATGATCGTCTCTAAGTTGTTGATATTCATTTGAGGCCCCCAAATGATTTGATTAATTTGGCTCAGGTCTAGGCTCTGAATATGGGCTCCATTGATATGTGAAAGGTGCATTGATTTACCTTTGATCTTAAGCGTGCTCAGATGTAGCGAGGTCAGTACACTAGTATGAGCGTACGCTAAGTGATGGTCGAGCTCCTTGATCGAGTCAATTGCGAGGGTTTTGGATGTTGCGTGATATTCTATGCGTGCGTTCGGGTTAATTGCTTTTAAATAGGCAACAATTACAGGAGCATAATCCTGTAAGCTGTCTCTCGTAGATATATCGAAGTACAAAATCCCTTGAAGAAGTTCATGATCGAGATTCCCATGATGAGCGACTTGCTCAAAAAAATCTACTAACTGAGGCAACGTAGGTCTATTCTCTACCCCGAAGTTGTAATCAGGGAACATGCGGGCGTATTGATAATAGAGCTTAAATTTATTATGAGGCACTTCCCAAGCATTGGCTAGGATGCGCTGAAAGTTTAGTTGAATCGCGTTGGAGTGTAAGAGAAGCGGCTTCACATGAGCTTGGATCCCTGACTCGTATCCTTTGGTGGCGAGCAGGTCTACTTCATGTAGAAGAGCAACAGGGTTATCCGTACTATCATAGGGAACAATACGCTGGAATTGTCGAAAACGTTTGAGTGCCATACCGGCGATACGGTCGATGAGTTCTTGTCTCGATTGAACCATTGCTTGCTCAAAGTAGTCATACTCATCACTCAATTCTTCATACTCCTTACTCAGCGAGATCTTTGCCTCTGTGATTTGTTGAGCCTGTGCGTGCAATTGTTGTTCCTTATGCTGATTCCAAAGGGTGAGGCCAGATATGATGGAGAGAGAGAGCACTATTGTCCAGACAACACGTGCGTGTCTAGCGCAGAACAGACTAATCACTCTGAGGAGGTTTTGCGATTCTGACTGGATGACACGTTGTTCTAGGAAGGCTTTTACATCAGATTTTAGAGCCGTCACACTTTGATAGCGTGCTTCTGGTGCTACTGCTAGCGCAGTGCTGATAATTTTGAGCAGAGCCTTAGGTGCATAGGCAATTTCATCCAGAGAGCTAATACCAGCCAGTGTCTTTGGTTTGATTTCGTCCTGTTGTGCTATTTTGATAGGTCTCTGCCCAGAGAGTAAAAAGTAGAGGATACCGCCTAAGGCATAGACATCCGTTCTGACGTCTTTATGGCCCCCGGGTTGAACCTGTTCTGGAGCCATATATCCAGGTGTTCCCTTGATGTCTCCATAAATGGTCTGCTCACATGAATCTAGGAGTATGAGGGCGTCTTGAGAGAGTTGATCTCCATCTTCGTGGATAAGCTTACCTAGCCCCCAGTCACATACGAGAACTTCGCCATATTGATCGCATTGGATATTCTCAGGCTTGAGATCTAGGTGAAGGACGCCTTGAGCATGAGCGTAGGAGACAGCACCGCAGACAGCATTAAATAAGTTGAGCTTATCATGGAGAGATAGGGTACTGGCTACATTATTGAGCTGTTTGCCGGCCTTAAGATCCATCGTGAAGTACGGTTTGCCCTCTCGGTCTACTCCGACTTCATGAATCTTAATGATATTGGGGTGGCGTAATGATGCCGTGAGCCATGCTTCATGTACAAAGGTGTCGTAGTACGCACGCCCTAATTCATCCTTTGGGGTTGCCCATGCGATGTCTCTTTTAGCGGCACTATCCCAGCATCGATAGACAGACTTGAGTGCCCCTTTGCCTAGCAGGTAACGTGGTCCATAGCGCTGCTGAGAACCTAATAAGCTGTAGTAGCTAGGTAGCAAATTTTCCTCATCTTGGTCTGAGAGTTGGGTGTCAAATAATCCCGAGACGAGGTCACGGCATTGATCCAAGCGATGTTCGTCTTGATTCATTCAATCTTACCTTCGAGATCAATGACTAGCTGACGCACCTCTTTTCTGAGGCTTTTTTTGACTCGTTGTCGATAGCTGTAGACACTATTTTCAGAGATCCCTAAGGCTTCAGCAGTTTCCTGGATACTTTCCCCATCTAGTCCTCGTCGAAAGACCTCTACGGCCTTGCCTGTGTAGCTGGTCTCGACTCTCTTGAGCGCTTCTATGGTAACGTAGTCTTTCCATTCTTGTTCAATGTGGGCATCAAGTTTTGCGTCATCACTCTCAGCGAAGAAGGTGTATTCATTACGGAAATTATCGATCTTCTTATCTTGAGCGACCAACTTCCTGAAATAGTGCGCGATCTTTGTTCTGATAATGACTCCGAACCACGTTCTGAAGCGCCCTTTGTTAGGATCAAACGTCTTAAGGTGCTTACAAAGCTCTAGACTGACTTCTTGTGCAACATCGTCTAGATCTCCTTCCCTGATTTTACTTTTCCTTAAGAGGTAATACACGAAGCTTTCATACTTTGCCATCAGTTCATTCCATGCTCCTTGATCACCAGTATCGAGAGCTCTTCCTAGTAATGAATACGATGTGTCAAAATCCTCAGGCATTAATTATTTATTATGTCTGATATTAGCCCAGGCAAGTCTTTAAATATTATATTAGCACTGAGTCTGCCACCTTTGTGCACATAATTTTCAGTGGCGCGTCTTGAAAGCGTCACAGTGTCTTTCTGAGTTTCCTGCAATGACTACTTTGTCTTTGGAATTGGTTTTGGAAGATGGTTCAGCCATTTTGCTCGTGCGTTGCGCCAGTAGGCATCGGTGCGGCAGTTTTTCCCAATGAGGTTGTAGTCGCCTATATCTTGGCGGCAGAGTTCGATTTGAGCCTTCAGTTCGTTGACGATATGGGGATGTTATGAGGCGATATTGGTGGTCTCTCCGACGTCTGTCTTCATGTCGTAGAGAGCATAGTCGGTAATATTCTTGGATTGCCCTCCTTCATTCATCTTTTGCTTGCCATAGGCCCAGGGGGCGAAGGCATGACGTGGGAGCACGAGCTTGTAGCGGTCGTTACGTACTGCTTGGAGGTGGTTCTGAAAGTAATAGAAGTGGTAGTCCACAGCGCTTTTTTGAGAAGTACCAGTGAGGAGTGGTAGTTGAGATACGCCATCGATTTTCGCAGAGGGGTTCTTAGCTCCAGTGAGTGCTGAGAAGGTGGGGAGAAGGTCTACGATTCTGATGATCTCATCTGTTTCGGTGCCAGCGGGGGTGAGTCCAGGAGCCTTGATGACAAATGGGGTACGGCATCCGCCTTCCCACGTTTCGGTCTTTTGGCCTCGGAGGGGGCCTGGATTACCTGCACGGTTATGTTGACTCACGGGGTTATCTCCTCGGAGCTTAAGGTGCCAAGGTCCGTTGTCACTGGTGAAGATAACCATCGTATTGTCTGCAAGCCCCCATTCGCTGAGCTTCTGCATAAGCCGGCCGATGTGGTGATCCATTTCTTGGACAGAGTCCCCATAGAGGCCATATTCACTGGAGCCCAGAAAGTCTTGGGAGGCAGCGAGCGGGCCAGAAGTGTGAGCTGAGTAGTAACAGAGAAGCAGGGGCTGGTGTCCTTATGTTGTTCAATAAAGCGGAGTGCGTGATCGGTAAACACTTTGTCAAAGTGCTCAGGCTCTGCTTGTTTCTGAGAAATCTTTTCATTCAGGTACTGAGGTCCACCACAAGGCCGACCGTAGAAGTAGTCGAAACCATGCTGGAGAGGGGTAATATCATTAGGGAAGTTCACTTTATGGCCATTGAGATCCCATTTGCCAAAGCTAGCAGAGACGTAACCTCTAGGTTTAAGGAGTTCAGGAATGAGTTCTTCATCAAGATGTACCCAAGGATGATGATTGAAGCTCTTACCATCTCGAGGGTATTGCTTGACGCGTGGTGCATAGCACCCAGTCAGCATAGCGGTGCGAGAGGGGCTGCAGATGGAGTGTGTATAAAAGGCGGTACACTTCATGCCCTCTGCTGCAATTTTATCAATATTAGGGGGCTTAATCTTAGTCGCACCAAAGGAGCTAATATCGCCATACCCAACATCATCAGCCATGATGAAGACGATATTCCAGGGGCGTTCTGTGGGGCTTGTTTCTGCTGCTGCTGTCATGCCCATGAGAATAAAGGCCAGTAGGCTGGTGCATGGAGGCAGGAAGGTATCATTTTGAGCAATTACGAGT
>WTJZ01000293.1:5130-8765 GCA_011524615.1 Akkermansiaceae bacterium
AATTACGAGTATCCTGTGAGGATTGACAGCGATAGATATCAACAGGCTCACGAAGTTAGTCACTCGTCACTACTGTGTACTCCTATGCTCCATTAGCTTGGCGACAAAATATCTTACAATATGAGTCGAGTTAGCTTGTTAGAGCTAAGGCGTAATCTATCAGTGGATGCGTGACGACTGTAAGATAAAAAGTGAGAAATGAGTTGAACTTTGTCCGCTTTGCTTTTTTACCAAGCGGGTAACTCTTAATAAACGATGAGAAAACCAATTATTGCAGCAAACTGGAAGATGAACAAAGGGCCTAAAGAGGCAGCAGAGTTCGTAGCGAATTTCAATATCGAAGCGTCAGACCTTGAGAAGGTGGATGTGGTAATTGCAGCGCCTTTCGTCGATCTTGCAGTTGTAGCGGGCAATGGCTTTGCTGTGGCAGCACAGAACTGTTCTGATCAGGACAGCGGAGCTTACACTGGTGAGACCAGTGTAGAAATGCTCAAAGAAGTAGGAGTAGAGTACGTATTAACCGGACACAGTGAGCGTCGTTCTCTCTACGGTGAGTCAGATGCGTTCATCAACGCTAAGAACTGTAAGATTCTTGATAACGGACTCAAGCCGATCTTCTGTATCGGTGAGACACTAGAAGAGCGTGAGTCAGGAAACCTCGAGTCTGTTCTCAAGACACAGGTCACAGAAGGACTTAAAGGAATCTGTAATGAAGGCATCCTTAACGTTGTGATCGCATATGAGCCAGTGTGGGCGATCGGTACAGGGGTAACGGCATCATCTGAGCAAGCGCAGGAAGCACACGTCATCGTGCGTGGTCTCGTCGCTGAGCTCTACAGCCAGGAGCTAGCGGATCAAGTACGTATCCAGTATGGTGGTTCAATGAAGCCAGCTAATGCGGATGAGTTACTTGCTAATGCGGATATTGACGGTGGACTTGTTGGAGGAGCGTCTCTCGATCCAGAGAGTTTCCTTAGCCTTGTTAAGTCTGCTGTAGCATCTGTGGCATAGTCCTAGATCTACGATAATCCCTCTGCTGTTCTGTAGGGGGATTTTTTTGTCCTTCTCTATTCTTTCAGACCTGTGATCTGGGGAGGGAATCCATGAGGAAATTTCCTCGGGATCCACTGTTTATTTGTCTGTGGAGTTCGCGTAGCAAAAAGTTTTAGGTATTAATGGGATACAAATGCTTGATTCTGAATAAGAAACTGATTAATTCAAAATCAAATGTCTGAGAACGCAGAAAATACGCCAGTAGCAATCGGAGAGATCGAACAGGGACCATCTAAGTTTGAACTCTTCCTTGAGAAGAATCAGAAGTCGATCGTGTTTGGTGCGATTGCTCTTGTGGCTCTCATTGCCATCTATATCGTGGCAGCCGGAGTGAGTAAGAATCAGAAGTTGGCTGCAAGCGCGGCTCTACAAGATGCTGATTCGGCAGCGGATTACAAAGAGGTCTACGAAAACCATGCAGGTACGGCAGCGGCAGGATCTGCTCTCGTGATCTATGCAGATCTCTTAAGCAAAGAAGATGATCAAGCTGGAGCGGTAAGTGCACTCGAAACATTTCTAGACGAATATCCTGAGCATGCGGCTTATCATGCTGTCGTTGCTAAGCTAGCAGGAAAGAAAATTAACGCAGGTGAGTATGAGCAAGCCTCTAGTCTCCTCGCTGAAGCAAGAGAGCTTGAGGGTTCAACCTTTAACCTCTTCGGGAATATCCTCTCAGCGGAAATCAAGTCTCTCCAAGGTGATCAGGTCTCTGCTGAGTCAACTCTAGAAGAGCTTATCTCTCTTCCTCCTAGTGAGATTGGTCGATTCGTGAATCTCGTACAGAGTCGAAATATCGTCGTGAAGGCTGAAATGCCAGAAACGGTCGTCATTGAAAAAGAAGAACCGGCTGGTACGGAAAGTGCAGATGCAGCTGATAAAGAGGAAGCGAACAAAAGTGAAGTTATCTCAGTGAAAGAAATCGTGGAGCAATCCGTAGAAAATGCTGAAGAATAATTTTGCCAAACCGTTTTTTCCTGATTTTAATTAATATAAACACCCCTTGCTATGTTCAATAACCCTAAGAATGTAAAACGTCCGGAGCCAGCTCCAGCACCTGCGGCAGCCTCTGAGGCTCCTGCAACCAAATCTGCACCTGCGGCTCCACCTCAGCAACAACCTACCTCTACTGGTAATTACCTTTCTAAAGACGTCTCAGTAAAAGGGAATATCACACTCTCTGGTAACATCACTATTGATGGTATCGTAGAAGGTGAGATCAAGACTCAGGGGACAGTGACTCTCCAGAAGAATGCATATGTCAAGGCTACAATCATTGCTGGTTCTGTCATCGTGCAAGGTCGAGTTCTAGGGAATATTGTTGCGACTAACAGCATTGAAATCCACCAGACTGCAGACGTTCAAGGTGACTTGAAGGCTGGGGTCCTCAAGATGGATGCTGGTGCTAAGTTCTCTGGTAAGTCAGAGATCGGTAAGTCAGCGGCTGCTCCTGCGTCACAACCAGAGCAAAAACCTGCACCGCAGCAAGGGTAAACCATTAGAATTTAGGGGCTTATTTTCTCTCGATTTAAAAAAGGGAAGAGTGAGCGCGTAACCGTTGAGTGTCCTCAGTGCGGTTTCGCGCAAGAAGAGTCCCCTCTAGTACAGTCTACTAACTGTCGATCCTGTGGGCAGTACTATCGAATTAAAGATGGTAAGGCTGAGCCGCTTGCAGAGTCGAGTACTCCTAAATTAGCTGGTACAGCTACTGTCACAGCAGAAGAACGGGAGTCTATCCACCAAGAGATTATCAAGTCTAAACCTGCTGATGTGCAGGAGTTGGTGGCAAAAAATGTGGCAGCTAAAAAAGAGCGGCTCAACGAAGCGCCTGTAATTGAGGAAGAGGACACCAAGGAGGTAAACGAGTCGGAGGAGGCTGTAGCGTCTGATTATAAGCATCTCGACCTGAAGGAGCGCGAGACGGATCGCGACTTTAGAGATGAAGAGTCCACTCGTTATATCGCTGATAAGGATGCTAACAAGTATTCTAAATACACAGGGGGAGAGAAGGATCGCGAGGTCGTGTGTTATGAGTGTGATAATGTTCACTACACCCTATCAGGTGCGACCTCTTCGCAATGCCCTTCGTGTGGGGCATATATTTCTCTAAAAGATTACGACATAGTCGGCCTATGGAACAGTTCCATTAGGACTCGTGGTGATGTATTAGTGCAGAAGAAGGGGAGTGTAAGGAATATCTCGGTCTTTTGTAATGACCTAACGATCGAAGGTGACTTTCAGGCTTCGGCAGACTGCTCTAATGTCGTGACTGTAAGAGTATCAGGGAAGTTGCCGGGGCAGATCAAATGTAAGCGACTCGTTATCGAAAAGAAGGTGGAGGTCGAGTTTGAGAGACCAGTATCAGCAGAATTTGTCCAGATTGACGGGGTGGTGAAAGGTGACTTAACGTGTAGTGGTCAACTCTCAGTGTCGTCCAAAGGGGCACTCATTGGCGATATAAAGGCTAAGTTTGTCAATATTCAGCCTGGGGGTGATCTCACGGGCTCCCTAGAAATAGGGTAAGTTATACCTTTTAAGGAGTTAGTCCAGATAACTGCTTAAATGGTATTATTCCTTCTCTAATA
>WTJZ01000289.1 GCA_011524615.1 Akkermansiaceae bacterium
CGCATGGAGATGGCGTAGTTCTTACCCTCATACTGGAGCACGTATGGCTCGAACGCCCCCGCGAAGAGAAGGAACTCTTCACCTGTAGACGCCTTGACGTAACAGCCATTGAGATTCGCCTCGTCTGCCTTATCGGTCTTGATCTTGAAGAGGGAGTATCCGTCTACCACTGGAGTCTGACCTACGGAGAATGGCCCTGCACGCTGCGGGCGACAGTTCTTGAGGAAGTGGCTGGCAGTAAAGCTGAAGGGGAGTTCTGTGTGCTCAAGCTGGATGCTCTTCTTCCCTGATGGGATCTTAGCTACGAGTTCGTGTCCGATGATGTAGACCTTCGTTGCTAGGCCTTGATCATCGAGGAGGGCGACTTCGATGTCATAGTCGTGGTAGGACTGCGCGTAGTCGCTGGTCTCACCTTCATAGAGTGCCATGTTGCCTCGCTGGGAGTAGTGGTGCGTGACGAACCCTCCGAGTAGGAGGAATAGGATGCCGAAGTGGGAGACAATGATGCCTGACTTCTTCCAGTTCTGCTTCATCCTGATGACTCCGCCGAGCAGCATGTTGACAAACATGAGAGCACTGACCCAATACGCGCCAGGGAGTGGAATCGGGAGGAGCTTGCCGTTGATGCGGATGTCTGGGATGACGATGAAGTTTTTCCAAGTGAAGTACTTCTGGATCGTAGCATGGAGTCCGTAATCGACTTGTTCGAGAGTACCAAAAAAGGTCAGTACCATCAACAGGAGGAGGAGAACGCTGGCGAGCTTGAGACTCGCGAGGAAGTTGAGAGCTGCTTTCATATTAGTTCTTAGCGAGAGATTCACAGAAGGTCATAAAGGCGGACTTGTTAGCGAGAGCGATATTTGGCTCTGCCACCAGTTTGATCGTGACGAGTTGGCCGTCGACTTGAGCCACCGCGCCGAGTACCATCTTATCCTCTGCGACGGACTTGCCCATTCCTGGGTTATACGCACCAGAGGCTTCCATGTAGTAACCATTCACGCCGAGGATGGTCAGGCGTGCTCCCATCTCGATCTCTTCCTGAGTGACCGGAGTCCCCCCAAATTGCTTATACCATCGGTTAATGTTGCCTAGGACATCGCCTCCGACTTGGGAGACATAGATTTCGCCCCCTTCTTGGAGCTTAAAGTTGACCACCCGAAACATCGTTCCCTTCTGCGGAATCCAGTTCTGTGGAGCGGTGTAGGTGAAGCTCGACTTCTCCTCAGGAGCCTCGACAGAGGTCGCACTGCCGGGTACATCAAATCGCTGGGCACTCGTCGGAGCGAGTAATACGGGACGAGTATCCAAGGTGGTTAACTCTCTGGTCTCAGAAGACGTCCCCACCTGGTCCTGACAACTTACCAAAAAGAGCCCTATAACCCCAATGAGGGTAATGGAAAGAGGCTTGAGAATGATCATAACTGAGCAGAATAAAGCACTCAGTAGACCAATGTGCAAGGCGATCTTACCGCACGTTGCTGAATTATTAGGTAACCAGATCTCTTCATGTGGATCATGAGTGATCCGGGATGAGGGACGTGAGTCTAGAGACGTGGCGTGGTGTGATGAACCGCGAAAGGCACGAAAAAACGCGAAAGTTGTTTGGTGGTGATTAGGATCGTAAGCTTCTGAGAGAGCTTAGGGCGTGATCTGTGTTAGGATAGGAACTGGATGCCTAGGCGATGATGTCATCAATGGTTACATCACAAAGAGGTACGCCAATAAGCGGTAGCGCTCTTTCGCCGAAAGAGTGGAATCAGCGGGGTGCGAATAAAAGCGCGGGAACAAGGGCTGCCTAACGCTCTCATTATTCCTCTAGTGTTAGCCCCTAGCCTTCAACCAAGATGACGGTTGGCTATAGACAGATTAAAGAGCAGAACCTTTCAGTGCATCTGGCACTAAGGATGGGTGATTTCGATATATAGGACGCTCGATATTTTCGTGATATGCATACAAGGTATGCCCCACATTACGGGCAAATGTTTTGAAGTCCTCTTCGCTCAATGATGAACGCATAAGCTCCAAGGTTTCATGAAGTGATTTAATGTGGGCATGAACTACCTCAAGAGCAACTTTGGCGTCTTCAATGGAAAGGTTCTGGTACTCGGTAACTTCAGAAGATTTCTCTATAGAACTTGGAGGTGTAGCCGTGTCCTCGGGATCGATTTGAATTTTTATGGAGTCACCAGGTTTGAGATCCAGTCTCGGCCACTTGTGGAATTGAGTACACTTCTTATCCGACACATCATAGCCGCTAATGTTGGCGTCACAGACTTCTGTTTCGCCATCGCGTTTTCGCATATTGATATGAGCACCCAAGTGTCCAGGTGAGTCCAGTTCTGCAATTATTGAGGCCTCTTGGTTTATGGTGAGAGATAGTTTCATGTTTAGGGTATTACACAGGTCTGTACCTGTATTTACTCTTTAAGCCTTGTTTGACTTTCTGATGCGTTCGAGCCCGTCCCAGTTAGAGTGTATCGGGGGGCGGCTAAAAGGATCACTCAGTCCCATTTCATGAACGAGGTTATCCATTCTTACATAATTACAAGGAGCGCATGTGATTACCACATT
>WTJZ01000019.1 GCA_011524615.1 Akkermansiaceae bacterium
CTTACATTCCTCGTAGTGATCGCCTCTCTCTATCAGAGAGTTATTCATGATAAGGAGGAGCAAGTGGCCGTTTCTCGAGCTAAGAGTGAACTCCTAGAGGAAAAGGTTACCATGCTCGATGAAGAGTCTGCCATCTATTCCGGCGCTCTCAGCGTTAATGGGATGAAGTTAGCGCATGAGTTTAATTTAGTAGCACTGGAGTACCTCCGGATAGCGAAGGGAATCACGCATGATGAAAAGGTGCGCAGCGTGGTCGAGCCGATCGAGAAGGCGAGTAAGATTATGCTGAGGAACTACAGCGCTCATCCTCGCTACCTTAACAATATTCTTTTTCTCGAGTCTGAGTTCATCCGAATGAACTTTAATATCATTACCACCATGGATAAGGAGGAACTCAAACCCTCTGAGTATCAGGTGAGTATGTGTGAAATAGCTCAGCTGTATCCCCATAATGCATACACGGATCAAACACGTCCTGATATCAAGCAGTTAGAAGAGGTCGTACAGCAAGCTCTCCAAATGTCTGAAACCTTATCTCCAGAAATGAGATGGGAGATGACAAGGATTCTCTTGACTATGGTGCTCTATGACATGGAGTTGAGGAGGGGAAAGTCGGTAGCATATAATGAGCTCATGACGCAGTTGTTTAACCAACTCAATGCTGGGGAGAATGTGGTGCGCTATGATTCAGGTGGATTAGTACTCGATCTGCACTATGAGCGTGAGTGCAAATATACAGTAAGAGCTAAAGAGCATAGCCTGTTGCAGTATTTCGTATTAAATGAGCTTAAGGTCACAGATGAGGGCGACTTCTTCTGGCCGATATTGAATGGGTTCAGTGCTAGGCGCTTAGATTTGAGGGGGATGTCAGCGCATAACTTACCTACAGAGCGCATCCTCGTTGAGTATGTGGAGGAGGTTATCTTAGAGGAGGGCTCACCTTTGTTGCGAGTGCTCCCAGGGCTAATACAGCGCAAGGATAACGGGAGCGTCGAGTATAGGTCTTATTAAGGCCGTTTGGCTCTCGTTTCCCTCTCTTCAATGTTCATGAGGTGTGCATTCTATTCTCCAAGACGGGGGCATCATGAGGGTTGAATTAGCGTCGGTTTACCGTGGTTATGAGATCGAGTGATGGATTATAGCTAGGCGGTTTGATAACAGCGGCACTCATGAGGAGCACCTGTCTAGTTCTCTATTCGGAGGACCTTCGGTCGATATTTTAAGAAAAGTTTTACTCAAGTGAGTAGATCATAAGGGGGCTATCCCAATTATGTAGTGTGGACGGTGATGTGCCATTCACGAGCATTAATAAATTATGAAAAAGAAGGTGTTATACATATATCGGGATCTGGTTAGTTCTCTAATGTTGAGTTCTCTGTATGAGGGCTGTCGTTACTGTGGTTTGTTACTCTAGTGATTTATTAAATGTTTAAACTTATTAGTTGTGATGAAATATCTTTTCTTAACTCTTTCTGTGCTAGGGCTTTGTGAGGCAGCCAACGTTGATGTCTTCTTCTTGTCAGGCCAGAGTAATGCCTCAGGGCGCGCGAATACGGGTTATGTTGCAGATGCGCGAGATGCGTCAGTGAACTACTATTATGATACGGACGGACCTGTTGGGGTGTATGCAACGAGTGGGAGTTTTACTTCGCTTTCGCCTGTGTCTACCGGATATTACGGATCAGAAATTGCGATTGGTAGACAATTAGTTTCTGCTGGTTATACGAATCCCTATTTGATCAAGATTGCGCGTGGTGGAATGTCTATAGGCTCTACTTCACAGTGGGGGGTGAGTGATAGTACGACCTCGATGTGGTCGATTTGGAAGGAGAGTGTCTCGGCCGCCTTAGAGACGATTATCGCGAATGGGGATACGCCCGTATTAAGGGCTTTCTTTTGGAACCAAGGGGAGTCTGATGCCCCTGTGACTGCATATGCGGAGTCGTATGAAGCGAACTTTTCTTACCTCGTTGATTCTATTTATGGGCATCTGAGTTCCTACGACTCAGCGGATATGCAATTCGTTACTGCGCTCACTCACAATACATATGGAGCAGGGGATCTAGCATTCTATGGGGATGTCGAATCCGTCCGTGACGGCCAGATGAGCGTGATGAATAGTGACGCGCGATACAGCTATTTTGATACCAATGATATATCTGAGGATACAGGGCTGATGTTGGATGTGCTGCACTTTTCTGGAGAGGGGTTGGATATGATCGGTGAGCGTTTTGTATCGTCTTACACTACGAGCGTTCCTGAGCCACAGGCGGGGCTCTTCCTTCTTCTTGGGTCGGGGGTGGTGCTGCTGAGAAGGAGGCATTACTCAAAGGGAGAGGATCTATAAATATATAAAATAGGATCGCGTAGAATAATTTATGCTAAACGGTGAGTGATATACAGTTTGTTGCTCATGTTTGGCGTGAAATTTGGGTTCGTTGGGAATCTGAATAAACTTAAAAAACAATATTATGAAATTAAAAAACCTACTGTTATCGGCGGCTTTACTCAGTGCTGCAAATGCTACAATACTTGTTACTTTTGACTTCACTGGTGGTTCAGTAGCTGCTA
>WTJZ01000097.1 GCA_011524615.1 Akkermansiaceae bacterium
GCAATTACGAGGAAAATCGATACTGAGGTTGAGCTGGATAAAGTAACATGCAAGCATCACATAGGTCTATTCCTCTACTGGTGCTTTGTAGCGGATCTTTTGTGCTTCGTTTTTTTGAGTATGTCTCAGAACTCTTTTTGTGAGACCTATTGAGTTAGCCCTGATAAGGGCGTTGGAAACCAGCACAGGCCGCTAGGCCTGTGATATGGCGAAGACGTAATATTAGGTCTGAAAGACCGTTGGATAAGGGCTGCTTTTTGCTCCCTCTAACGTTGATGGAATTTCTTTCAGGGGGGGCTTATCCGCCGGCCTTACAGGCCTATGTATGATTATTATCCTAGTCACAGGCCTTGCGGCCTGTGCTGGTATCGGATCGCCCTTATCAGGGCTGTCCCGAATGATACGCACTTAAGCACTATTTCGAAGAATAAATCCCTTTATAGAATCAGGAATCATATGGCTATATGCAGGTTTCTGATCAAGCCGTAGTCTATAAATTCTGGGCAGTACGGCCACAATGAAATTAAAATTCAGCAAGCGACGCTAGGCCCTTTATTTATGACGAAAACACGCTTAAGTTCGTACCATTCCAGTATAACTGCTTAAATGGTATCAGTTCTCCCCTACTAGGTGAGTGGCTTAGGATAAGCTCTGGGCGTATTGAGTAATGGCGTCTCGCTCGGTGGGGTGAAATGGTTTTAACCATGTTTCCCCGCGGAACCAGTTGCGTTGGCGTTTAGCGTATTGGCGCGTAGAGATGATGAGGCGCTCTCGACATTCTTCGAGAGTCCATTCTCCGGAGAGGTAGTTCTGGATCTCGCGGATTCCTATGGCCTTGCCGGCGGTAGGCATGTTCTCAGGTAGTCCCGCGACTTCCTCGATGGCTCCATTGCTGAGCATGGCGTCGGTGCGAGCCTCGATACTGAGGAGGGTTTCTTCCTTACTCGGGGCGACTAAGATACCTTGAGGTGCCGGGTTGGGGAGCCGCTCCCAATCTGACTTAAGGGTAGACGCCTTCTGTCCCGTCATGAGGCAGATCTCTAGGGCTCGGATGACATAGCGCTTATTCTCTGGGGGGAATGTGTCGAGGACTTCTGGATCTAGGGAGCGGAGTTCCTCGATGAGGTCGGGGAGTTCTCGTGCATCGAGAGTCGCTCTGACGGTAGGATCTGACGCGGGGATCGGAGAGGGACCATGTGTGAGGAACTTGAGATACATGCCGCTGCCTCCTGTGATGAGTGGGACCTTGCCTCGTGAGATTACATCCTCGATAATAGGATCTGCGAGAGCCTTATACTTAGCGGCATTGAGCTCGGTCGTGAGTGGGAGATGGGAGTAGAGATGGTGGGTGACCTGGGAGAGGTCTTCGTCAGACGGATTGGCCGCGATGGTTTCTATGCCTTGATAGATTTGGTAAGCATCAGCATTAATGATCTCCCCATTGAGTGCTTGGGCGAGATGGAGTGCTACAGAGGATTTGCCTGTGGCAGTAGATCCGCAGATGTAGAGAGGTGCGAGCATAGAGGCAGGATGGTATGGAGCGGAGTGAGGGGGATCAAGTCTCTAATCAGCGAGGTATTGGGAATCTGTCAGGGTGTGGAGGAAGGCGATGAGTGCCTGTTGTTCCTCATCTGTGAGGAGGATGCCTCTATTGCCATGCTTGGCGAGGTTTGGGTCGAGCGGGGAGAGTTCTGGAGTGCGGCGTAGTCCCTTGGAGTAATGGGTGATCACCTCCTCCAGTGTCTCGTACCGGCCATCATGCATGTAGGGCGCGGTGAGAGCGATGTTGCGCAGGGAAGGTGTGAGGAACTTACCCTTGTCCCGCGGGTTCTGCGTGACATCGAACCGTCCTAAGTCCTCTAAGTCACCGAGTCCGTTATTATGGTATCTGTTATCGGTGAAGAGTGCCCCTCCGTGACAGTGGAAGCAGTCGGCGCCAAAGGCTCCTAACCGTGGTTCATACTCTGTCATGAAGAGCTGTAGTCCATGGTTCTCCTGTGGGGTCAATGTGGTCAGCCCCATCATCGCTCGGTCGTACTTAGAATTATAGCTCACGAGGGTCATAAGAAAGGCCTCTAGGGCTAGACTGATCTTCTCCGCGGTAATCTCATCATTATCAAAGGCGCGAGCGAAGAGGGTGGGGTAGTCATCTGTGCTGCTGAGCGTCTCGATGACTTGAGGCAACGATGAGCCAAGTTCGTGTGGATCTGTAATGGGATCGAGTACTTGCGCTCGTAAGGAGGGAGCCCGCCCGTCCCAGAAGAACTCTTTCTTCCAAGCTAGATTGAAGAGAGGCATGCTGTTACGCGTGCCGAGTTGATCGCTAATCCCAGTAGAGAAGGGGGAGTTCTGAGCAAAGGCTGCCGAGCGCTCATGACAGCTGGCACAGGAGAGGGTCTGGTCTCGTGAGAGTGAGGTCTCATGGAAGAGCTGACGCCCTAGTTCTACGCGAGTTTGGAGCAGTGGATTATCGCGAGGGAGAGCAGGTATCGGTAGGTTACGCCCTACCTTCATCGCGTAGCCTTGGAGATTCTCAGGGGCGGAGGGGAGGTAGAGAGGGC
>WTJZ01000201.1 GCA_011524615.1 Akkermansiaceae bacterium
ATGCTTCTCACTCTCAGATCCACACAGATAGAGCTCCTGCCAGATAAGGCTCTCTACCTTCCTAGCGAGCAGACTCTGATCCTATCAGACGTCCATCTAGGTAAGGCTCAGACCTTCCAGAAGTCAGGCATCCCTGTGCCCGAAGGAGATGATGCGCTAGACCTATCACGGATCTCCACCCTCCTCTCATCACGAGAGACACGCCACCTCATTATCGCTGGTGACCTCTTTCATTCCAGAGAGGGAACGACACCAGAGCTCATCGACCTCCTACAGCGCTGGCTAGAGAGTCACGATGTCCAGGTCACCCTCGTCATCGGGAACCATGATGAGGATGTCCTCTCACGCTGTCGACACCTCCCAATGGAGACCATCGAGCGGATGACTATCGGAGAGCTAGAGGTCGTCCATGACCCTGCTCATGCTCACGCCAGCCCATTCTCCATCTGTGGCCATATTCATCCCGTCGTCGTCTTAACTGAAGGCCGAGGCACTGCCCACCGACTCCCCTGTTACCACCTGACCGACTCTATGCTCACTCTACCGTCCTTCGGCAGCTTCACCGGCGGTAAGGTCGCCAAAACTGAACCAGGGCACCGCCTCTTCGTCATGCATCAGGAACGAGTCATCGAAGTACCCGTGACATAAAAAAAAGAGACGCTGGCTCTCTCAAACCAGCGCCTCTGCACATGAATAATTGATTTACTCTCTCCGAAAGACGGATAGAACTAACAAACCACATCCCAGAAGCATACTCATCAACGACTCTGGAATAGTAGCGTGATAATGAAAGGCCATCGCAGCAATCCCCTGCTCGATCTCCATGAACTCATGAGATCTCACTCCACTCTCGTGGAATTCAGTAAGAAGCATTAAACCTTTCATGCTTCACACTATGACACCCCCTATCTGAAAGTAACCTTAACGACCTCGCTTTTGTCCCACCTCGGGTAGCGCGATCTTGCCAAGATCGCGGAATCAGGGTGCTTCTTAGCCTGAGCCTCGGGCCAAGGGTTGTAGCCTAGCGCAGGGATCTTAAATGTGAGCCTCAGGGAGTCCTTGAACCCGCGCTTTTCTTCGCCCCCCGCTGATTCCGTCCTTTCGGCGAAAGGACGCCGGGTATCCACCCTTATGGGTTCAGGCTCTGGAGAGCATCGAGGGTGAAGCGCCCGTCCTTACGGATACAGACATCATCGAACCAGATCTCACCGCCACCGTAATCAGGGCGCTGGATGTTGACCATATCCCAGTGCACCTGGGAGCGGTTTCCGTTATCAGCCTCCTCATAGGCCTGTCCTGGGGTAAAGTGGAAGGACCCATCAATCTTCTCATCGAAGAGGATATCACGCATTGGCTCCTTAATCACAGGGTTCATCGCGATAGCGAACTCTCCAATGTATCTCGCCCCAGCATCAGAGTCTAGGATCTCATTCAGCTCCTTAGACTTACCACCTGCAGCAGTAGCCTCGACGATCTTACCGTTCTCAAAGGTAAGCTTAATCCCATCAAAGTGAATCCCGCGGTAAATGGTCGGTGCATTATATGAAATCACTCCGTTAACAGAATCTTTCACCGGAGCAGCAAAGACCTCCCCATCAGGTAAGTTATAATTCCCTGCGCAGACGATTGCTGGGATATCCTTGATCGAGAAGGTTAACTCCGTTCCCTCACCCGTGATACGCACCTTGTCAGTCTGATCCATCAGCTCCTTGAGAGCCTCCATTCCGCCTAATAGAGAACGGTAATCATAGAGACACACATCAAAGAAGAAGTTCTCAAAGGCCTCAGTACTCATACTCGCCTGTTGAGCCATCGCTGGATGTGGCCAGCGGAGCACGCACCACTTCGTCTTTTTGACTCTATGGTCTAGCACAGGACGCATATGCTTCATCACGAGCTGGTTCTGGTCAGAAGGAACATCGCTAGACTCGGCCGTATTATGACTACCTCTAATCGCGATATAAGCATCCATCTTCTCCATCTCAGCCATCAGTAGATCACTACTAATCGCGTATTGCTCATCTGTCGCACCTAGGAACATCTCACGTGTAATGCGGGCATTATGCAGTCTGATGAATGGGGTTCCACCTACTTCTCTCGCCTTACGGATCAGAGCCAGGCCCATCTCCTCAGGAATATCAAAGAGCTCTATGAGTACCTTCTCTCCCTTCTGAAGGTCTACCGAATACGTAATCAACTGATCTGCAAGCGCGTCTATTCTTGGGTCGTGCATACCTAAAAGTTGAGTCAACTTGATCAAAATTGCAACTGGTTTAGCAACCTCTCTCAGGAATCTCACCCTCTCATCTAGGCCATTTTGTCTCCGTTTTGATGTTCACTAGATCTGGAAATATCTTCTCAATAAATTCTAAACAAGTTGTGAATAACTCGCTCAAAAGTTATTCCGAGTTATTCACAATTCTATTTTGTCGCATCCTGAGTCACACTTATGCAAAGTTGTTAAACGAGTTATTAAACTGTGGAACACCTTTATTTGTAATGAGGAACGCTGATTAAGCGCAGTTATTAACACGCTTAAGAAGAAGAGTTTATGATTTTTAATTATTTCTTTTCTCTCCTCTCTTATCGTTTCCAGAACTGTTCACAAACCATGAAAAACAATAATTAGAATAATTCTAAAAAGACTTGATCTCTCAAAATTTGACATTACGTTGCAGCTCCTATTTTGAGCACTGTAGAGATAAATCAAGATCCATTTAACGGCTTACGCATGACCAAGCAGCGTAAGGTCGTCTATGATGTATTGTTAGAGGATCGTGATCATCCTACCGCTCAAACGATCTTTGAACGATCACAGGCTAAACTACCGACTGTCTCACTGGCGACTATCTATAATTGCTTAGATGCTCTAGTAAGCCATCAGGTAGTGCGTCAGGTGAATGTCGACCGTGAACCGAGTCGCTATTGTGCGAATCTCTCAGAACACGGCCATTTTCACGATAAAGAGTCCGGTGAGGTACTGGACATCAAATTCAAGCCAAACGTCTCTATAGCGGACTTTCTGGACCTTCCAGAGGGTGCTGTGATCGAAGATCTCGAACTTAATATTAAAGGATTTCTAAAAACACATTCATAAATCATGAGCCTCATCGTAAATAACCTCCAAGCAAATATCGACGACTCTCCAATTCTTAAGGGTCTCAACCTCGAAGTTCCAAAAGGCGAAGTACACGCTATCATGGGGCCGAACGGATCTGGTAAGTCAACTCTCTCAAAGGTGATCGCTGGTCACGAAGACTATGAAGTCACCGGTGGATCTGTGACTCTCGACGGACAAGACCTCCTCGATATGGAGATCGACGAGCGTTCACGTGCAGGTCTCTTCCTCGCATTCCAATACCCAATGGAAGTACCAGGTGTCTCTAACGCGAACTTCATCCGTGCAGCACTGCAAGCACGTTTACCAAAAGGTGAAGAGCTCGACGCGGTAGCATACTATAAGTCTCTCTATGAGAAGATGGACATCCTCGAGATGGATCGTAAGTTCACCGCGCGTGCCGTGAACGAAGGATTCTCAGGTGGTGAGAAGAAGCGTAACGAGATCCTCCAGATGATGATGCTCGATCCTACCTTCTGTATTCTGGATGAGACAGACTCAGGTCTCGATATTGATGCTCTTAAGATCGTATCTCAGGGTGTCAACGCGATGCGTTCACCTGAGCGTGGCTTCCTCGTGATCACGCACTACCAGCGTCTCCTCGACTACATCAAGCCAGACGTAGTACACGTCCTCTCAGACGGACAGATCGTCAGAACAGGCGGTCCTGAGCTCGCACATGAGCTCGAAGAGAGCGGATACGACTTCCTCAAGGAGCCAGTAACGGCATAACCCCAACCAGTTCAGAATAATGTCAGCATATGAAATGAATGAGGACGCGGTCCTCGATGACGACACCAAGGACGCGATCGATATCGACCGTTCGGTTGGTGACTTCACCTTCCCTGAGAATCACAAGTACGACGCTGGATACGGTCTCTCACAGGACACAGTGAACTACATCTCAGACGTGAAGAAGGAGAAGGACTGGATCCGTGAGTTCCGTCACAAGGCTCTCGACGTCTTCAATGACAAGCCTCTCCCAACCAACTGGGCGACAGATGACCTTAAGAATATCGACTTTGACGCGATTCGTTATTACCTCTCAGACGGTCAAGCTCCTAAGCGTAGCTGGGACGACGTACCTGCAGAGGTTCTCGAGACCTTCGAGCGTCTCGGTGTACCTGAGCAGGAGCGTGCGTTCCTCGCAGGGGTAGAGGCACAGTACGACTCTGAGGCGGCTTACTCTAACATGAAGGAGGAGCTCACCAAGAAGGGTGTGATCTTCGTAAACTCGACAGAGGGACTCCGCGAGCATGAGGAGATCTTCCGTCCATGGTTCGGTAAGGTGATCCCAACAGGGGATAACAAGTTCTCAGCGCTTAACAGTGCTGTATTCTCAGGTGGTTCATTCATCTACATTCCTAAGGGCGTCAAGCTGGAGCAACCTCTCCAGGCATACTTCCGTATTAACTCTGAGAACTTTGGTCAGTTTGAGCGTACACTCATCATTGCGGATGAGGGTGCTGAGCTTACCTACATGGAGGGATGTACTGCTCCTAAGTTCGAGACCGCTACTCTCCACTCAGCGGTAGTAGAGCTCGTCGCGATGAAGGATGCTAAGATCCAGTACATCACCGTTCAGAACTGGTCATCGAACGTCTTCAACCTCGTAACGAAGCGTGGTGTCGCACATGAGAACGCAGAGATCCGTTGGATCGACTGTAACATCGGTTCTCGTCTCACGATGAAGTACCCAGGCGTCGTCATGAAGGGCCGCAAGGCTCGTGGTGAGGTGATCTCTATCGCTCTCGCTTCTGACGGTCAGGAGCAAGACACAGGTGCTAAGATGATCCACGCCGCAGATGAGACGACCTCTAACGTTGTTTCTAAGTCGATCTCAGTAGGCAAGGGACGTTCTACCTATCGTGGTCAAGTTCACATTCCTAAGCACCTCAAAGGGTGTAAGAACAATACCGAGTGTGATGCTCTCCTCATCAATGCGAACTCTCGTACTGATACATACCCAGCGATCACCGTTCGTGGTAACCAACACGCGACGCAGCACGAGGCATCTGTCTCGCAAGTGTCAGAGGAGATGCTCTTCTACATGCAGCAGCGTGGTATCTCAGAGGGTGAGGCGATGTCACTCGCTGTGAATGGCTTCATCAACGATCTCGCACGTGAGTTCCCAATGGAATACAGCGTCGAGCTCAAGCGTCTGATCGAACTCGAAATGGAAGGATCAGTAGGGTAATCCGCAAACTATAAAGAAAGATTTTATATATGTCAGAAGTTTTAGAAGATTTCACCGTTGCTCCAGGAGCACCTCTTGAGGATGCACCAGAGTGGTTTAACGCACTACGTGCACAAGGCCTAGAGGCCTACAATGCGGCAGAATGGCCAACCCGTAAGGACGAGAACTGGCGCTTTGGTAAGCCTAAGCGCGCTCAGATCGCGGAATTAGCCTCTGTAGTAGAGGAGGATACCATGATCGATATCGAGCCTGCTCCAGAGGGCGTGATTCGTTTCACATTCGTGAACGGGTTCTGCATGAGCATCGAAGGTGATGCTCCAGAGGGTGTCGTTGCACTCCCTCTGAACCGTGCGATCCACGAAGTTGCGGACCAAATCGAAGGCGCTGTACCAGCACTACAAGGCAAGCTTGGCTCGGCTAAGCTCGCTGCCTTCCACCGTGCAAACCTAGAGGACGGTGCGGTTATCTACATCGGTGACGGAGTGAAGCTCGAGCAACCGATCGAGATCGTCAATATCTTCACCGGAGAAGGACGCTCACAGACGTACCTCCACCTCGTTGCAGGTGAGGGGGCGAGCGCTTCTGTAGTAGAATCCTATGTCTCGGCGAATGACGAGGACGCATCGACTGTTCTCTCTGTCGTAGACGTACAGGCTAAGAAGGGTGCGAACCTGACCTACCTCTGTACACAGGAGCTCAATGAGAAGAGCCAGCTCATCCGCCTAGGTGACTCCCACGCTGGAGAGCAAGCGGACGCGACTACCGCAGTACTCCACCTCGGTGGTAGCTGGGTTCGTGACGAGCTCTACTCGACCGTCGAAGGTAAGGAAGCTCAGTGCAAGATCCTCTCCGTAGCAGTGCCTAAGGGTGAGCAGGAGTTCGATCAGCGTACCTTCCAGCACCATGCGAGCCCTCACTGTTTCAGTGACCTTCTCTATAAGAACGCGCTCTATGGTAAGGCTAAGACCGTCTTCTCTGGACTCATCTTCGTTGATGAGGGAGCACACTACACAGATGCTTACCAGACGTGTCGTAACCTCATGATGAGCGATAGCTCAGAGGCGAACTCAATGCCAGGTCTCGAGATCAATGCGGACCAAGTGAAGTGCTCGCACGGATCAACCTCTGCTCAGGTCAGTGAGGAAGAGATCTTCTACCTCCAGGCTCGTGGTATCCAAGCAGATGCCGCTCGCCAAATGATCGCAGAAGGGTTCTGCGCCGATGTCTTCCAGAAGCTCCAAAACGAGAAACTAGAAGAAATCGCGATCCAAACCCTCGCTTCTTCATTCTAATCAATCCACCGAGCACGGCTCGGTTTTATATCCCCAAAAAGCAGGATCATCCGATCCTGCTTTTTTGTGTTACGAGGTATGTCAGGGATAATTAACCGCAGCATATAAAATGACCTTTTTATAAATTAGTCATTGTAAAAGGTGCTGAAAGGCACTTTATTGTACTACATGTCTGATCTAAGATTAGCACCAGATGAGATTAGACAAACCATTGTAGAATGCTTGCGAGACAAGAGTCGCCACTTTCTCGATGGTAATGGCCCCTCTCGTAGATATATTAGCGAATGGAATATTCGGCAAAATGCTCTTATCAGTGAACTAGCAAACGATCTCGAGATTTACCATCTCTATCTAAAACCCAGACAGAAACCAACGGATCTTCAACGCTATCAATTCGTCATGAGATGGGATGGAGATGAACGTTACCTATTGATTCATTTTACCCTATCTCCGAAAGGGACACCTCCACGCGTCATGGTTGCATGTCATGAGCATAACATAGGCTATCCGCCATTACCTTTAAAAACGATAACCCCACCACCAGATGACAACTAAGTACAATAACACATGCTTCGAGTGCGATAATGGAACTCTTAGTACGATGATACAGGACTATACCACTGTAGTGTCAGGCATTGGAGAGGTCATTATTCCTGATGTACCGTTGGAATGCTGTGACTCATGTGACTGTGTGGTCATTGGTGCAGAAGCTGGAGAGCTGATCGATGCTTACATTGATGATGTGACGGATGCGATCACTCCTAGAGAAATACAAGCCTTCCTAGATAAGTATCAGATTAATCAAAAAGAAGCGGCTAGAATCACGGGATATGGAGAGAAAACCTTTTCGCGCTGGATGCGTGGTCATATGCGCCCATCTCGTTCTGTGAGTATTAGCCTGCGAACGTTTCTCGCTAGCAGAGAGGCTTTTGAAATCGCTAAAGGGAGAAACTGGGGGGGAGACACAGAGGAGGCTCAATTAATCATTGAGGAACGACAGCCTGATTCTGAAGAAAAGGAGATCCTTAGATTGATAGATTACAAGGCTCTAAAGGCGATGGGGCTCGTACAGGAGAGTCAAAGCCCTAAGGTGAGACGGTCAGAGCTTTGCCAGCTCTTCCAGCAACCTGATCTGCTAGCAGTACAAGCAATGGCGGAAGATCAGTACTCCAAACTGGCTGCGTATAAAGATACGAATCAGGCCTTTAATGTCATCAGTGCGGGGATATGGAGCTGGATAGGAGAAAAAGCGGCTTCTCAAATTTCTGTAGCCCCATACGATCGAGATAAGCTCGCCAAGGCAGTAGAGCAACTCAGGGAGTATACACAACATGATGTAGCAGACATTATCCCAGAAGTACAACGTGTCCTCAATAAAGCAGGGGTAGCGCTAGTATTTGTCCCAATCATGAAAGGGGCCGCATTACGAGGGTGTACTAAAATGGTAAGCCCAGTGAAGGCTGTGATTGTGCATGGATTGAAGTATCGTAACCATGCGCAATTTTGGAGGGTTCTTTTCCATGAAATTGCTCATCTTATGCTGCACCTGAAGGATGCGGGCGAGATGATCGCGGATTACGAAGATCAAGAAAAGGACGATAAAGAGGTGGAGGCAGACGGGTGGGCGGATGATACTCTAGTTTACAGCGATGAACTCAGGAGATTTATGTCCCGTCATAAGGCTCCTAAATATTATGAGGTGGCAGAATTTGCCCGTAAGATAAAGACTCATACCTCGATAGTCGCAGAAGTGTATAATGATAGGCGAGGGGATACGGTAATTCCGTATTCTAGCTTAAGAATGAATGGTCTTTATCCAACTATTCCAGAGAGTGAGGTGGAGAGGCTAGGTCAGTCTACTAGAGATCTTATTCTAGGGGCGTCCCGTTGATCTCTTCGCCGAGGAGATCGTTCCATTCACAACTCACGGCCATGTAGGCGGTCTCCTTCGTAGTCCTGCTCGTATAGTACTTGGTAATATCTCGGTATTACGCTAGTTTGCCTCTCTGTTGAGTCTCTACCGCATTTGATGGTGAGGGTAGCACGAGCTTGCCAAGATCGTGGAATCAGGGTGCTTGTTAGTTTAGGCCTCGGAGGAAGGAT
>WTJZ01000159.1 GCA_011524615.1 Akkermansiaceae bacterium
ATCACGTTTCATTATGACAAAGAGCGTTTCTACGCTCTAGTTCTGTCTAAATAATGAGCGGGTTAATATGCTTTACGATACGGCTCATGCGTTGCTTGGTTTCGAGTCTTTCAATCATGATAAAAAGCCGTGTCTTAAAATGAGACGACTCAAGAGGCAAGCGAGATCATGTGACCGAATAGGCTAAAAAGGCGTGTTGTCGTCGTATTCAGCTCCCCATGAGGGTGTGTTATTAATGTTCCATTCTTCGACAAGGGTGCGAGGGAAGTCTTCGAGAAATCGAGACGGTGTTTGGAGAATATCTCCTCGATAGCTCTTGGGGTTTATCATCGGGTAGGTGAGGTAGAGGTCGTCTTTCGCTCTTGTAATAGCGACGTAGAAGAGGCGCCGTTCCTCCTCTAGCGCATCTTGGTCGTCACTGTCGATCACCCTCATATTAGGGAACATCCCATCCGTGAGCCAGATCACAAAGACGGCCTTCCATTCCAGACCTTTGGCTTGGTGGATAGACGATAGGGTTACGCTTTCGTCATCGATCTCTTGGCTAGAGCCTGAGGGGTCGCCATCGATACTGCTCATCAGAGAGAGTTGCCCTAGGAATTCCATGATATCATCGAATCCTTCTCCGTATTCCATCAGCTGTTGGACATCTTGCTTTCGCTGGTCGTAGTTGTCGAAGGTCGCCTTGAGGTAATCATCATAGAACCCCTCCAGAACACAATAGATCATCCGTGAGGGCGAGACGAACTTTTGCTCAACTACTAGTTCGTCTAGCGTATAGCACAGTTGTTCCCATCCTGCCTTAGCTTTCTTAGGAGGCTTGAACTCTAGGAGGACTTCAGAGAACGATGGCGGGAGCGTGGATTGGGCATACCAAGGCGTAGCAGTCCACTTGTTCCACAATTTATTGGCACTGACATTTCCCACTCCTGGGAGCATCAGCACCATGCGCTTGAAGCTAATTTCGTCTTTGCGGTTCACTATGAAACGAAGAAAGGACGCCACGTCCTTGATATGTGCTTGCTCAAAGAAGCGCAACCCACTCGTGATTTGGAAAGGGACTTTGCGTTGTGTAAGCTCCATTTGGATTTCAAGCGACTGATGGTGGGCGCGGTAGAGCACCGCAATCTCCTTCAGCTCCACTCCTTCATCGCGTAGCTCCAAGATTCGCTGTCCTACGAATTGCGCTTGCGTGGCAGGGTCTTCGACCGCCACGAGAGCGGGCAGACTGCTCCCCTTTGGGCGATGTGCTCTGAGGTTCTTGTCAAACTGCTTGATGTTGGCCTTAATGGCGGTGTTTGAGAGCTCTAAGATCTCAGGCACACTACGGTAGTTGGATTCAATGCGATAGACTTTGGCGTTATTGAAGGTGTCAGGAAACGAGAGAATGTTCTCCATATTGGCTCCTCGCCATGAGTAAATGGATTGTGCGTCATCACCCACGACCATGATGCTTTCTTGCTCCCCAATCAGATGATTGATCAGGCTGCTCTGGACATAGTTTGTATCTTGAAACTCATCGACGAGAATGTGTTGGAACTTCCTCTGATAGCGCGAGCGAAGATCCGCGTCCTTCTGGAGTAGAGTTAAGGTGTGGCAGAGGAGGTCATCAAAGTCCATGGAGTTTACCTGTACTTTCTTTTCGCGGTATTTGTCTGAGACGAGCTGGATCTCCTTCATCCATTCTGAGAAATACGGATAGCTTCCACTGACGACTTGCTCAATAGAGGAGCCTGTGTTTCGGACGAGAGAAAAGATGGTAATAAGCACGTCCGCCTTCGGAAACCTCTTGTGAGAAGTGTCGATCTCACAATCTCCAATCACCGAATTGATCAGTGTCTTTTGGTCGTCACGGTCAAGGATGCTAAAGGACGAAGTGAATCCGATGTCCGAAGCATGTCGCCTCAAGATCCGATTACAAATCGAGTGAAAGGTGCCGCCCCAGAGTTCCGAGATGTCGAGGGGCACTAGCTCCTTCACCCGCTCCAGCATTTCCCGAGATGCCTTATTGGTGAAGGTTAGGAGTAGGATGTTCTTAGGATGGATACCCTTCTCGATCAGAAAGGCCACGCGATACGTCAGAGTCCGCGTCTTTCCAGAACCCGCTCCCGCAATCACCAAGGCCGGCCCCGCTGGTGAGCTCACGGCAGCATATTGCTCGTTATTGAGTTCGTTGCGATAATTGAGCTGAAATCTGCTGTTGTGCTGAGGTGAGTTGAGTTGATACGAGCGAGCCATGCTAGTGGAGTATAAGAGCAGAACGGAACACTCTGCAACGTTTCACTTCGGGATTTGATGAGAGTGCTTATCAATCAGTAAGTATTCCAAACAGCTTAAACTCTATCAAAGAACCCCTTGCTCAAGAGGTGGAGCGCCTGCGTCCTCGCTGGAGCTGGGTTTATTAACCCGCAGGTTATTTACACAGAACAATATCAGAGAAAATTCTTCATCTATATGAGTTTAGTTGAATTGAACTCTGTCTAAATAAAACGCGGGTTAATATAAGATATCCCTGTAACTATTCAGGTAGGGTAAGTAATAAAAAACCATTCGGCT
>WTJZ01000004.1 GCA_011524615.1 Akkermansiaceae bacterium
ATCCATCACCTGCGAGCCCTGCAGCGAATCGAGGCTGGGCAGAGGCGGCGGAGAAACAACTCATGGAGCAAGGGATTCTTACTGCGCTGTAGAAGTGGGGCAGGGTGAAAAATAGATAAAGTATGAAAACATTAACAGAATTTAAGCAAGCGGTGGCTGCCTCGGCACGTCCGAGTGAGGAATTATCACGAGAGCTCCAATCTCTGTGGCTAGAGAGAGCAGGTGATTGGGAGGCGGCTCATGAGTTGACGAATGAGATGCATGGTAAGAATGGAGCCTGGATCCATGCCTATCTCCATCGAGTGGAAGGTGATCTCTGGAATGCGGAATACTGGTATAGCCAAGCGGGGGAGAGTCTGCCGGAGCAGTTATCTCTAGAGCAGGAGTGGGATCACCTGGTCACACACTTCTTATCATGAGGCAGCCGAGTTTATTGCAATCCTTTAGGCATGCTTGGGAAGGCGTGAGAACGACCTTTCTCCAGGAGAGGAACTTTAGGCTACATGTAGCGGCCGCGGTAGGAGTGATCTTAGTTGGTAGTGTGGTTGGATTGACCCGCATGGAGTGGCTAGCCATAGGAGGAACGATCGCGCTGATGTTCGTATCAGAGCTCTTTAATACCTCGCTGGAGAAGATCTGTGACGCGGTCACACTAGAGAAGCATCCATATATCAAACTCGCCAAGGATGCTGCCGCCGGAGCCTGCCTCGTAATGGCTTGCTTTTGCCTCTTAGTGGGAGGCGTGATCTTTTTACCAAAGTTTCTTTAGAGCTTTTCATAAGAGTGGAGTTCGTTTGATTATGTAAACGTGTGAGATGAGTGTATTGATGGTGGTTCTGTAGATATTCTCAGGGATTAGGGAGTCAGTAGGCTTTACAGAAAGAGTGGACACGCTATGAATGCTGGTGTGATGACTCGTCTTATCAGTATCTGGGCTTTGGTGATGGTTTCCTCGGTTTATGCGGAGGAGATGATCGACTTCTTTAGTATGTCGCCAGCCATGCCACAGGAACTGGAGGTGACGAATGAAGGGCAGACAGAATATAAGTCTAAGGAGCGCCAGATCGTGTGCTCTGATATGGTCGTGATCAAGGCTGACTCGGGCGTGCAGATGTATGCAGATCACGCCCTCATCGATCTCGCTCAGGAGCGAGTGGTGATCACGGGGAACGTCAGTGTCTATAATGGCCCAATCCTCTTCAAGGGGGAGCGAGCGAGTTACTTCTACAAGACTAAGAAACTGGATAGCTCACAGTTAAGAACCACGATGGACCCCTTCCTCCTCCAAGCAGGTCGGATGAGGACCATGGATCGGGACGGAGTGCCAGTGTTGGTCGCAGATCAGGCACGGCTCACCACAGATGACTATCAGGATCCGAGTTACTGGATCACAGCGGATCGGATTTCGATCTATCCGAATCGGTTGGCGACCTTTAAGAACATGAAGCTCAAGATCGGTGGGGTTCCAGTACTATGGTTTCCTTACCTAGCGCAGTCGATGGATAAGGATCTTGGTTACCGCTTTAGACCCGGGGGGCAGACCCATTTAGGTTTCTTCTGGCGGAACCGATACGGGATGCATGTTGGCGGAGAGCGTGACAGTGTCACAGGCAGGCATAAGGACCCGGATTATCTGCTACAATGGCAGCTCGACCCGTATAGCAGAAGGGGTGTCGGTCTAGGGGCGACGCTGCAGGATCTCGACTTTATTGGTAATTCGGAGTTAGGGCTGTACTCCGCGTATTGGATCAATGACTTTGCCCCTACGGTAGAGGTGACTCGTGAGAACCGATCAGACCTCTCGAGTAATCGATACCGCTTCGAGGTCAAAGAGCGCCGCCGGTTTGGCAATCTCTTTGGCGAGCAAATGACGCTAGATACGAACCTGACGTGGCTGAGTGACGAGTTCTTCTTGCTCGACTTCTTCCAGCAGCAGTATCGCTCTCATCCTCAGCCAGATAATGCCATCACTCTGAGTCATCAGCATGGACGAGCGGTGACGACCTTATTGTCACGCTTTCAGCTCAATGACTTCTATGAAGCGGATACGAGATTGCCGGAGCTCAGCTTTGACTGGGTACGAAGTCCTATCGCACAGACAGGAATACTCTATGAGAGCCAAACGAGTCTAGGGTACCTTAAGCGTAGCATAGCGGATGCAAAGGTGGAGGAACTCAGTAATGAGTTACTCACGGCCTCTACGACCGTCACGGATGAGATCCAGATGGTGCTGGATGAAGATGCCTACCTCCGTGGGCATACGTGGCATGAGCTCTCCTATCCGATGCAGGTAGGGGGAGCGATCAGTGTGACCCCTCGACTCGGAGGCGGATACACCTCCTATCATAGTAATGATGGTACGGCGGGCAGGACGATCAATCAGGTAGCAGTCGATACCTCACTCCGCCTCAGTAAGAACTATAGTGGGGTCGATAATCGCTGGCTCGGGCTCAGAGGGCTCACGCATGTCGTACAACCCTATGCGAATCTGACCCTCCTAGAGGTGTCCGATCTAGACACTGAGTTCTCGCCTGTAGATACACTGACTCCGATTACTAGACCTCGACCAACGAATGTGGGGCGCTACAGTGCTCTCGATGTTCTAGATGATTGGTCCTTTGTCCGTACCGGTCTTCGTCATAAGTTCCTCACCTCTGCTGGCAAGGGTCAGGCTAAGCAATGGCTCTACTGGGACTCGTACATGGATATCTTATTAGGACAGGAGGACTCAGATCAGACGACCTCGAACCTCTATAATGAATTCCTCTGGACTCCTAAGTCATGGGTCAGTCTGAACCTAGAGACCCAATTTCCGATCGCGGATACCGAGAATGACTTCTCAGAGATCTATCTGGGATCTAGTCTAATGCTAGGGAAGTCGACAGAGCTACGTGTCGGCTACAGCTTCCTAGAGAATCATCCGATCGTACAAGACTCTAATCAAGTGAGCTATAAGTTGTATCATAGGGTCAATGACCAGTGGGGAATCAGCTCTGAGCACCGCTGGCAGCTCGATGATAATACCCTAGAACTCCAGCGCTATAAGCTCGACCGCAGTGTGAAGAGCTGGATCGTCTCCGCAGAGGTCTTTCAGCGTGACTTTCGTGTTCGCAAGGAGTTTGGCTTTGGGGTCGGCTTCACGGTGCGCGATTTTCCAGATATTTCGTTGCCACTTTCCTTTCAGCGATAATATTAGGAGTATGTCAGCGATTGATCAATTACAGGAACTGCTCGAGTTCCGCTATGCGTGTAAGGCATTTGACGCAGAGAAGGCGCTCACTCCAGAGGAGAAGCAAGCGATGTTTAATTCACTCGTACTCGCCCCATCCTCCTTCGGGCTCCAGCCATGGAAGTTCGTTGTGGTGGAGACGGCAGAGACACGCGAGAAGCTTCGTGAAGTTTCTTGGGGACAGGGACAGGTCACAGATGCTGACCTCTTCGTCGTCTTTACGGTGAAGACTCAGATCGATGAGACGGCTGTAGATGAGTGGATGCAACGCCTCGCGACCGTTCGTGGAGTAGAGCTCGATACTCTCGATGGGTATAAGACTGTGCTCATGGGATTCATCTCAGCAATGAGTGATGAGCAGAAGATCGACTGGGCTAAGAAGCAAGCTTACATCGCCCTTGGTCAACTCATGACCTCAGCGGCTCTTCTCAAGCTCGACACCTGCCCACTAGAGGGAATCGATCCAAAGGCATATGATGAGATCCTAGGCCTAGAGTCACAAGGTCTCACGACAGCAGTAGCATGTGCTGTAGGGCATCGTAGTGCAGAAGATAAGTACGCAGAGGCTCCTAAGGTCCGCTTCGAGGAAGCAGACCTCATTCAGACGGTCTAATCGTCCACTTTTGGTAGATAAAGAAGAGCCACTCTGTGATAAGGGTGGCTTTTTTCGTGAATATTTCCATACTCTGGCAGTCAAATGCAGAGATGAGATTACCCCTTATATACCTAATAGCCCTCCTCATGTTACCAGTCTCGGCTAACTCCAAGAGCTGGCAGCAATCGATCACCAAGGCTCCTGCGGGCCCGTATAAAGAGAAGAAGCACTGTAAGCTCTACTACGACCTCAGCTGGAAGGGATCTCTTAAGGCGGGGAAATGTGAAGTCGAGTTTAAGCAGAATAAGGGGAAGTCCCAGCCGGTACAGGTCATCTCTAAGGGATATTCTAGCGGGCTCGTTCGCTCTCTCTTCCCATATGACTTCTATTATGAGTCCAAGTATAATGGAAGCACCCTGAAGCCGTATAACTTCAATATCTGGGAGAAGACTAAGGAGGAGACCCGTAATATCTACGGTACCTTCAAGGGGAACAAGGTCTACACCAGAGATGAGATCACTCCACTCTCCGGAGGGAAGTCTCAGGTACGTAAGAGTAGCTTTGGTTACCCCCAGTTCTTTGACCTCTACAGCTGTGTACTCTATGTGGGCAGTCAGCCGCTGAAGAAAGGGGAGGAAGTCAACATGGTCATCTATCCCTTTGATAAACCCTATCTAGCAAAGGTGAAGGTCTTAGGCCGGGAGAAGCATAAGGGGCATCAGTGTATCAAGCTCGATCTCAAGATGAGCAAGATCAATCAAGACCTGAGCCTGAAGCATTACGATAAGATGAAGAGCGCGACTATGTGGATCACTGATAATGACGACCGCGTCATGGTAGAGCTGCGGTCAAAGATCTTCATCGGAGATGTCAGAGCGACTCTGAAGAAGACGGAATGGTATTAGAGTATCTCGTATGCAAAAAGGCCTCGCTGGAATCCAGCGAGGCCTTTTTGATTTCTGAGAGACTCAGATTATTGGGTAGCAAGCTCTGTTGGGAGTTCTGCAGCGGCATGGCTAGCAGCAAAGGAGTTCGATGGGTAATCGTAAGTATGCGACGGAACAGGGCGAATGTAAGACGCTGCGAGCCAGGTAAAAACAGCTACCATGATAGCAGCCATGAAGAATTTAACGTTCATATGTATGATAGATAAGGTGGGACAGCTATGATCAACTGCACAACTTCAGACAAGCGAGGAATGAGCTTTTGTTACATAAAAGTGAATTTTCTAGGTTCTTCTCGGATTTTTATGGCGCTATTCTGAGGGGGCACCAATGAACCCCGCCGAACGATGCGCTTCATTTCCTCACTCACTATCAGAGGCGGCATGAGGATACGTTGGTTTCTGGCTACGCCTCTATGGTTCATATCGTGCAGTAGATTTCGGTTGGATTATATGTCAGGCTTACAGCCCTTTGTTGTTCTGGGTGATCTCTGTCCTATGCCTACGCTCCGCTCCGATATAGGCTGTTATTTTCGAGGCCTGTGGCCAAGCTTCTCTGAATTGTAAATTTAAGATGGGGAGATTGAAAATGTACGTTCGTCTATGGGGCCCTTTCGCGCCCTTTCGTGTTTTTCGCGGTTATCTAGATCCACTCATGTTTAGGCGCTCTCTAGCGGGTTTAATGAGCGCTTGATCTTATGACTGATATTGCGTAGCTATCTTCTAGTAGTACCATGTGGAGTTTTAGCCGTTACAGCATCTTTCTCTTGATCTTGAGTGTCGTCTTTTTAGTCGGCATTGGATTAGTGATGTTGGCTTCTACCAGTCCATGGGTAGAGCCTGAGCACATGGAGTATGCTCATGTGAAGAAGCAGGTCTCCTTCCTGGTGATCGGAACGATCGGGGCGGTGATGGCTGCACTGATTCCGTTCGACTGGTATAGTAGGGGAGTCTGGGGCTTTTTCGCAGTAGCGGTCATCTTACTGATTCTCTGTTATGTCCCAGGAGTGGGCATCGAGGTGAATGGCTCTTACCGCTGGATTAAGTTCCCGTTCCTACGTCAGTTCCAGCCCTCTGAGCCTTCTAAGATTGTTCTGACTCTGATGGTGGCATGGTGGATGGTAAAGCAATGTGCCGAGCCTCAACAGTACCTGAGAGGCTTTTTCTACCCGTTACTTATTCTCTCTATACCTGCTGCCCTGATCTTTATGGAGAAGGACATGGGGACGACTGCGGTGATCATCGCATCGGCCTTCTTATTACTCTTTGTAGCGGGGACACGCTGGTGGCTCTTGTTGAGTTCTGCGGTACTGGGCGTAGGAGGATTGATCGCATTTGTTCATATGCTTGGCGGGAACCGTGCGGCGCGTCTCTTAGCCTTTCAGGACCTAGAGGCGACTAAGCTCGATTACGGCTTACAGCAATGGCGTTCACTACTGGCATTTGCCTCTGGAGGTGTTAATGGAGTAGGACTGGGCAATGGCGCTGAGAAGCACGGGTACCTTCCCTTTGCTCATACGGACTTTATCTTTCCCATTATTGGCGAGGAGTTAGGCCTAGCGGCGACCTTAGCGGTGATTTTGGCCTTTGTATTGATCGCCGTAGCGGGGATCTTAATTGCGCAACGTGCACCTGATCGCTTTATGTCACTGGTGGCGGTCGGTCTTACTGCTAACATTGTGATCCCGGCGGCTGTGAATGTCGGAGTAGCAACTGCGATGTTGCCTAATACGGGGTTACCATTGCCCTTAGTCAGTTACGGTGGAACGAACCTGATCTTCACGCTAGTGAGTGTGGGGCTCCTTTGTGGGGTTTACCTCCGTTCATCGTATCAAGAGTCAGCCGCAGTCACAACGAGGAGGAGCAGGCGTATTATGCGTCTCTGATATTAGTAAGAATTCTCTTCCCGCATTTATCTGACAGTAATAATCACTTTTTGGGTTATAAAATGCGTCTATTCGTCTTACGATACTAGTTTGACTGATAGAATTTGGTATATTATCTCATACCTTAAGCATATGAAGTTACTATTACTATTCGCACTATGCTGTAGTGCACTGGCAGAGGATACCCTGAGATCCCTGAAGCCCGGAGAACAAGCACCCCAGAGCTTTGATGCGCTCTGGTCCGAGTTTGATCCACGTAAAGACCCTCTAGATGTGGAGGTTCTTCACGAATATGAGGAGGATGGTGTAGTCGTGAAGGTGATTCGATATTGTGTCGGAACCTTTAAGGGGCAGAAGTCGATGGTGGCGGCCGTCTATGGATATCCTAAAGGGGCAGAAAACCTACCTGCTCTTGTAAATGCACATGGTGGTGGGCAGTATGCTGATGCACGCGCGGTCGTCTCTAATGCTAAGCGTGGATACGCGACTCTCACTGTTTCTTGGGCTGGCCGAATCGCGTCCAAGGGGTATGGAGTGAATCCATCAGTGGTGAAGCTCTTTTGGGACAGCAAGAAGGATGACCCTAAGTACCGTGTGATCACCGACTGGGGTGCGATCGATGGGTATCATGCACCCTGCCGTCACCCTAGGAGTGCATCGGCGCGAATTGCTCCACATGAGCTCACCTTAGATGAGGTCGACTCCCCACGTAACAGTCTTTGGTTCCTTGCGACGATGGCGACTCGTCGTGGGATCACCTTCCTCGAACAGCAGCCACAGGTGAACCCGGACAAGATCGGGATGTATGGCCACTCCATGGGGGGGAAGATCACAGTACTCACAGCAGCAAGTGATAAGCGTCTCAAGGTCGCAGTACCTACCTGTGGCGGAATTAGCAACAATGAGAACTCCAGCGCTCTCTATAATGCTACTCTAGGAGATATTGTGAATCTCCAGCATATTACCTGCCCGATCAAGTTCTTGAGCCCAGCGAATGATTTCCATGGTAACTTCTTCGATATCCCACAGGCGTTTGATCTCGTGCAGAGCGAGGACGTCCGTGTCACCGCCGCACCCCATCATAATCACCAAGATACCGGACAGTACACGATTGCAGGCTTTGAGTTTATCGATCATTACCTGAAGGGCGCTCCTGCACTACCTCAGAGCCCTGAGATCTCCGTATCTCTAGAAGCAGGCAAAGGAGCTGTGGCGACGGTGAGCTTTGAGGAGCGTGCGAATGTAAAATCTGTTGATGTCTTCTACACCCAACAAGGACCTACAGAAAAGGTGAATGGTAAGGCCGCTAACCCGCGCTTTAAGTTCTGGCACCATGCAAAGCCGGTGAAGGTGGATGGAGTCTGGACCGTAACGCTCCCTCTTAATAACCCAAGTGCTTCTCTCACCGCATATGCGAATGTGGAATACGCCTTTGCACAGCCTGAGAGTGCGACGAGTTATTACTACTCAATGTTTACCACCGACAGCATGGTGATTAGTTCAGTTCCTCAGATGTACACTGCGGAGCAAGTCCAGGCGGCAGCTCTACCAGCAACATTACCAGCGACGACAGAAATTGAGAACTTTGGTCCAGGATGGGAGAGAGGGTGGTTCACTTACCAGCCAGAGCAATCATGGGCAATCAAGACGAACAAGCTCTATAATCCAGTATGGAAGGCTCCAGATACTCAGAATTCTAAGCTGAGCCTGCAGGTGAAGACCGAGCAACCTAACACACTGGTGATCCGACTCGATGACTATGTTGCGAGCCAGGAACTCCCTGGTGGAGAGGCGGCTCAAGAGGTCGCTCTGAATCCATCAGACTTCCAGAATGCCAAGGGGGAACTCATGGCCTCATGGCTGGGGGCTAGCCAGTTAGAGATCGCTCCCTATATCTCGGTTAGATCACGCTTTAACCATAACGGAATCGTTAAGAGCGAGAAGCTCGAGCGCGGCACCCGAAACTGGAAGGGCAGCGCTCCAGAATTCATCTCACTGCGTTGGCAGTAATGAGATACGC
>WTJZ01000233.1 GCA_011524615.1 Akkermansiaceae bacterium
ATACAGCGCAAGCTTCTCCGCAACAGAGGATCGGTGATGAACAGACACAGCGCCATTCTACCAGAATAGTTACGGTGAGCCAAACTTAAACTCATCTACCGCACTCTATACGCTCTTGTGTTTTCTCATACTCTTGCGTAGCATTAGGCGATGAAGACGTTTCCCTGGACCTTTCCTGACCCACCCTTATCCAAAGTAGAGAAAAGGCAACATGCCCAGGCGAGTAATAAGCCAAATCCCACATCTCGATGGGAGCTTAATCAATTCATCGATAACGGCTCCGTAAATTCAGAGGGTAGAGAATTTATAGAATTCTTTGAGTCTAATCAGCTTCATGATTGGAGCTCTTTCCGGAAGTATTTCCTTCCGATGGAGTTTAAGAATGCAATGCAAATCGCCTTAGGCTCGCTTATCGGATATGGGATAGTCATGTTACTCTTCATCGAGTTTGGCGATGAGAAGGACTCGCTTATAGACCACTTACGTGGATTTATCGTTGTGGCTGTATCGATGCTCGGAAGCCACTTAACCTTAGCTGCATTCCGCCTAAAAAGATCATGGAAGGAAGCCTTATCGACCTATCACGAACTGCATAAGGCACCTTATGGTGCATGGTACCAAGGGCAGCCAACAAGAAAATAAAACCCGCCGAACGCAACAGTTCTTTCTCCCTATCGCTAACAGAGGCGGAGCTGAACCAGGATCGCCTCGGGGCGTTCTACCCTACGATTGCGCCTGATAATGGTATTCATTGCTTAGTGGGTTTCGTCTGAGATACGGACTAACTCAACATTTTCACGCACGGTCTCCCCCTGTGCGATCATCCATGAAACAAAATCAAATCCCGCTCGATAGAGCGTTTCAGAACGGGATTACGCACCATTCTGGGGGTTAAGAGTTGCACGCTACACCCAAACATTTCTTCCATCGTCTGCGTGAGACCTCGATAACGGTCTAGGATCATTGGCATCCTAGAGCGATTAAAGTCAACGTAGATATCAACGTCACTCTGAGGCATGGCCTCATTTCTGGCCACGGAACCAAAGACCCCGAAGAGAGAAAGGTCAAACCGCTCTTGCAGTTCCTTACTCTTAAGGCGCACATCGTCTATCGTTACCATGCCTGGATCATAAGACATATCAGATAAGATGACAATATGAGATTTAAGAAGATCGTTCAGCCAACGCCTGCCAACACACGGCAGATGTCCAAATACCGCGCCCGTGTGGATCCGCCCAAGACTGATGTGACGCACTTAAACCATAGCGACTCAGAAACTCGTCGGCAATAAACGGAGTGATAAGAGCTTCGCTGTGCCTTTCACTATCAGTGAATATGAGCGCAACCAGAAAGGCGGCTTCTAGGTCACCCTTCTTGGCTTCCTTGCAGAGTTTAGACACGGCTTTACTGAGTTCCTGAGAGCAATCCTCCCGCTTCTTACCATGATGCTTATCGAGTAAAAAGCGATCCCCATAAGAGCGAACTTTGGTCAATGCCATGTCAACGAACTGAAGTGAGGCAGCCTCTCCTTCGATCTCAAAATGGATTTTCTTATTCTCATGCCTTTTTCCTTTCACGCCAATCCGAGAGCAGAGGTTAAGCTCCGCATAATCACCACCAAAAATATGGTGATGAGAGGCAGGCTTTTTTCCCTGTGCGTATCGATCAGGCAATGCATAGATGCCACCTTCAATTTGTTCGTTGTCTATTTTCTGGAGGGCGCATAGAATTTTCGACGTGATGGAATCCATAATCTCATAGGGTTAGGCTACTCCACAGATGTAGCTTCATATCCAGTAGGAATATCAGCCATGAATTCGATCAGATAGTCCAGATACCCTCTGGGACTATTATGATACTCTCTGCGCGTTTTTAGCGAGCCATCTACCACCTTCAACGCGGTTTTATATTCCAGCTTGGAGTATGGACTATTCTTACGGTTGATCATCGCCATGAGCATCATGCTGACATCGTGCTGAAACTGCTCCTTCTCAGTGCCAGGTGTCTTCTTAGGAGGCTTCCCTGCGAGCCTGGCCATGGTTTGGACGAGCACCGTCTTAATGACAGAGTCATTATATTTCCGGCCAGATTTCTCGTCATAGTCACGCAGTATCTTCTCAATATTATAGACCACGACATTCATTTTTGGGTCCTTCATGTAATCACCATGCTTCTTCATAGAGCTGATGGTATCGCAAAGCGGTAAGTGACGCCAAGCGACATCTAAAAAAATTCTCGCCGAGTCATCCTGGTGCGGATCACAGCTCTTCTGTCATGGCGGTAGGGTTCTCTCGCTGAGAGAACCGGTCGACCAGAGGACTCCACCACCATAGGGCGCGCTGCGACGAGTCCCCCTGCTGTCGCTAACACCAATGACGAAAACCAGTGACTCCGTATAATGGGCTGTGCGTGAGAACGGAGTGGTGGGTTTCGTCGCAGCGCGCCCTGTGCTTAGCTCTACACTGGTCGACCGGTTTCCTCGGCGAGGAAACCCTACCGTCGATGACCAAAACCAGTGAATCCATAAAGAGGGGATACACTTAACTG
>WTJZ01000127.1 GCA_011524615.1 Akkermansiaceae bacterium
AGGAACAAGTCTAGTGCCTGTGACCACTCTCCGTTAAAGAGCGCAATGTGTGCATCCCAATATTGTAGCACTGCAGGTGGCTCTGCTAATCCACTCAAATATTCATATGCTTCCTCATCTACGACTCCACTCCGTAGACCTGTCTCTAAGCGGGCTAATGCTAAATCCACCACAGCCTCTTGATCACCCTCTAGAGAAATGGCTGCTAGGGTCGAGTATGCCCTCGCTGGTACCCCCTGACTCACAGAGAAGGTCGCAGACTCTAACTCACGCTCCTGGCCACCCACTGCCAGTACCATGAGGAATAAGAAAAAAAGAGGCCTAATGATTATCATCAGACCTCTCTATGCATAGATTTCTCAGATTGATCAAGCCAATAGACCCTACATCTTACTTAGGGATCTCTAATTGCTGACCAGGGTAGATGAGCGTCCCCTTGATCCCGTTCGCACTCTGAAGTTCCGAGACCGTCACACCAAACTTACGGCTGATGCGATAGAGAGTATCACCTCTCTGCACCATATAAGTCTGGTAACTCGTCTGTACTGGTGGACGATCTACAGGCTTAGAGTATGTCGTCTTGCTCGCAGTCGATGCTGGATAAGAAATCGGCTCAGGAGTAGAGGTGTATCCTCCGTTCTGGGTGGGAAATGTCTGTGAACTCTGCTGCGGAACACGATATGGATTGATCGTATTATTCGCGCCATACCCATCATGATACGTCTGAGGGCGGGTACATGACGAACTCACCAGCCCAACAAGGACTGCCAATGCGAGGAAAGAGAAGGTGGTTTTCATAACAGTAATTTTATGGTAACTTATAAAGCACGTTAGTGTCCAGATTCCTGAACACTTTATTAATAAACGTCACACACCTCCTATTCCTGTCTGCAGATTACCACTCTTTTGATAATCCCAGGAAGAATGCTGTCCCTCTGCCTGTCTGCTGAAAGGCTGGCGCTGGGAACGTCGAGTAATCGTACGCAAATGGATTAACCTCATACTGCTCATTGAAGAGGTTCTCGACACGAGCATGCACAGACCAGCCAGAGGAGAGTTCCTTATTCGCATAGAGTCGCGTGATCACATTAGAATCAAGCTGGCGCCCATTCGTCTGACCAAAGCTCGCCTTAGTACGGTGTGTCGCTCCAATCCCCACTGTATAACGACCGTGGTCATAAACAACATCTGCTGATACCGTATTACGAGGTAGTGAAACAATGTCATTCTTGTAGAGATAGCCCCATGCGACATTCAGACGAATCTGCTTCGTTAACTCTCCTTTAAGTTGAAACTCAGCCCCCTTCACAAAGCTGTTACCATCCGTATTACGTGCTTGATTAGGGGATCCAAATGCGGTGCCCGTAGACTCCACAGAGATTGCATCTTCTACTTCATGTACATAACCGTTCATCGCGAGAGACCAATAATCTCCAAGACTCTGGGTAAACCCAAGCTCCACGGACTCTACTCGTTCCTCTTGTAAATCTGGGTTAGCAATCTGAGGGGTTTCCCAGAAGAAGATGGCTGGAAATGCATTCGCCTCAAGGAATGACGGCGCACGATATGCAGATGTCGCTCTGAGATAAGAGCTTAACCCTAATGATTCTACCTCATATCCAATTTGAGCATGCGATGACGGGAATAAATCAAATTCACCCTGCTTTTCGAGACGCCCTCCTAAGTCATATGATAATTGACCTAACTCTCCTTTAACTCCGAGATACCCTGCATATGTTTCCCAAGAATCTAGCTTAGTTCCACTGAGATAACTAGACCATGCTAAGTCCGCTCCGCCATATACCGAAGCCTGTTCACTCAGATTGAAGGTATTATCAAGAGTGACGCTCTCTTTCGTTAACTCCGTGAAGTAAGAGCCTCCATAGTTATATGACTCCATGTAATTACCATAAACCAGAGCCCCCGTGTACTCATCAAAGTTTGCGAGTAGCTTGACAGAGGAGAGTGTCAAATCATTAGCAATATCAGCCTGAGGGTCCGCAATATCCACAGACTGCGTTCGTGTAGTCACATTCACTCTGACCCCTTCAACAATCTCTCTTTCTAAGCCGGTACTGAACTGTTTCGTACTGACCTGCTGAGCCTGATTAACCGGTAGGTCTTGCTCAAAATAAGAATCTAGCCCCTCCACATAATAAGAAAAACCATCCTGATACCCTGTGGCTGATACGACAGATCGACGAGCCTCGTAACTTCCGATCTCCTGTGTTAGCTTGAGCGAGGGAGAATCCTCAGTAAATGGAGTGTATACACCCACCACACCACCAATAGCGCCACTACCGTGAACTACTCCATGAGCCCCTTTTGCTACTTCTACATTCTCATTCCCAGCAAAGGCGAAGTTGCCCAAAACATTACCATACGATCCAGAACTAGCTACCGAGTCTGATATTCTCACACCATCAAGTAAGACTTGGTTATATTGAGCCTTGAGTCCGCGAATGAAGAGAGAACCCGTCTGACCTTCCTGCCCAGCTACGGAGGTTGACGTTACTCCAGAGACCGCAT
>WTJZ01000182.1 GCA_011524615.1 Akkermansiaceae bacterium
GTTTATGAAAGATGGAATCCATGTTTTTCTCTCTTGCCAAATGCCAAAGAAGGTATCTCTGAACGTAGATTAGCACGAGAATTAGAATTAATTTCACTTGTTGACTCGATAGCTTTGCGTTGTGGGGTGAAATTATCTAGATAATTATATAAAAATGCTCGTATTAAGTAGTATTTTGCCAATAGTACGAACTTAAGTATTACGATTGTCTGTCTCTCTGTTGACTGTAAATTCAATATTGATTATGAAATACTGCTTGATTGAGTAGCATTTCACTATTATTATGCAGGTCTGTCCCTTGATGGCTGATCTAGGTAAAATCTTTTCTGAGGCGATGCGCGATACTATCGTGAGCATCAATTGGGGAACCGAGGAATGAAGGAGGCGTTGAGATAAAAATGTGACTCCTGTGCCCTTTCCCTCATTTCTGAGGGATGAATTGGACTATCGAGATTTTAAACAATTTGAGTATTTTGTTTGAATGAATCATGAAATTGTGCGATGGCATCATTGTGCTCAAAAAGATTTTACTATTCATTCTTGTTCTTTTACCAGTGAGTCTCAGTGCCAATGCCTACTGGCCACTTTCCTGGTGTTACACCAGTAGCAATGAGGTGCACATTGTCGAGTGTGACTCAGATTACACGGGAGTGGTCACCATACCGGCAGAGATTAATGGTCGTCCTGTGACGAAGATTTATGAAGATGCCTTTAATTATAGCTCTCATGTGACTCATGTAGAGGTCCCTGCCTCAGTATCGACTCTGACAGAAAATCATTTTAAGGTCATGTGGGGGCTAGAATCGATCACCGTTGCGGAAGAGCATGAATCATATCAAACGGTCGATGGAGTTCTCTTTTCTCGTGAGATGGATCAGCTGATTAGTTACCCTAGGGCTAAGCCTGATGAGAGCTATGTTATGCCGGAGACCGTCTTATCTATGGGGAAAGATGCGTTTTATAGAAATGCGTACCTTGAGAGTATTACTTTATCTTCAGGTTTGGGCTTTGATAGTGAGATAGCTCCTGCGCAGCATTTTTACACCTGTCCGAGTCTCGCTTCGATTTCCGTTCCTGATACCCATGAGTCGTATGAATCGCTAGACGGAGTTCTGTTCTCTAAGGGGCTAGATGAGTTGATCTATTACCCTCTAGCGAAACCTGGGGACAATTATACAATGCCAACTGCAGTCACCACTTTAGCTCAAAGAGCGTTTTGTTGTAACCTTTACCTGAGGGACATCGTTTTCTCTCCCAATGTTGAGCTCATCCCTTCTTACTGTTTCGCAGTATCTGGTTTTGAACGATTTATCGTTCCTGAGACGATTACACGGATTAACTCGTACGCGTTTATCAAATGCGACGCTCTTGAGTCCCTCCAGATCCCTTCTTCCGTATTATCGATGTCCAACTCTATTTTTCGCTACTGTAACTTGCTGACCGGTTTGGAGGTGAGTAGTGATAACCCGAACTACTCGACTCTCGATGGAGTCTTGTTTAATAAGGATCAGACAGTCCTGATCGGTTATCCTGCAGGCTTGACTGCTGCGCACTACACATTGCCAGAGACGGTGGTAGAACTACATAACTCATCATTTGTTTATTTAGATCATTTAGAGTCAGTCACCTTACCAGAGGGGCTAGAGATCATGGGGCCTTGGTCGTTTTACGATTGTGATGGCGTGACTGCGATCCGTATTCCCGCATCAGTCACTCAGTTAGGTTATAACTCGTTCAATGGTGCTCACTCATTGAGTTATGTGATGTTTGAGGGGGCTCAGCCCACGATTGTCGGTGGATCTGATGTGGTATTTAGGATATCGTATAAGAATGTAGCGTGTTATGTTAAGCCTGAACATGTCGAGAGCTATGGCGGTTATGGTACTTGGTGGTGGAGTGCCAAGATCACCGCTCCTACTACCTACGAGCAGACAATGATGGAGGAAGACCTCTTTGGAGAAGATTTAGCAGTGGATTCTGACCCCGAAGAACGAGGAGTAGATAATGGGGTGGCATACGCTCTAGGGATGAAGCCCAAGGGTCGATTATCGCATAGAGAGCGTCGACGCCTCCCTCGATTAGAGAGAGCTACTACAGGGGAGATGGAGTTTACCTTTAATCTCCCAGATGAACTTCCTGATGGCGTCAGCTATTGCATCTGCGCCTCTGACAATATTGGCGACTCAGCCACATGGTCTGAAGTCGCTCGCATGGAGTCAGGAGTAGGAAGCTGGTCCGGGACAGCCTCCATTGAAGAAAGCGTCGTCGATGGCGAACGTTGTATCAAAGCCCGTAGAAGCAGTGTGAACCAGACAAAAAGCTTCATGAGACTAGAGACCGTCATTACCGAGTAAGATGAAATTGATCATGAGATTTTTAATCGCCCTAAGCGCGATAGCGGGATTAACCGTTCTTTTTGTGAGATGGCAAAATCTGACCAACCCGAATCTTGAGGATCAACTCTTTTGGGTAGCCCTATTATGCTTCGGTTTATCGTTCTCTTTGAATAGGCTTTTTAAGCC
>WTJZ01000169.1 GCA_011524615.1 Akkermansiaceae bacterium
TGACTGTAGTAGCCCCAACCGATGAAATCACCCAGTTGGCAAAGCTATCCTCACTCCTCTTACTGTACCCGCTCTTGCTCCGCAAGGATTTCGAAGGTGCTAGTAGACAGTACAACGCTCGCTTAGCGCGCGTCAATGCCACATACAACACACAGAACGCTTCATAATACTGCTCCTCTACCCATGATTCATATTGCTCCTGCAGCGCCGGCACCAACTGACGGATCTCCTGCTTTGGCGGAGCCAGCAGACTACGCCCATAATCATTTTGGACCTCTACCTTGCTAAAGTTCTTCGCCGAGATCATGCTCGTGTTTGCGAGTTCTGGTAAGAGCACTACATCGAATCCTAATCCCTTCGATTGGTGCACCGTCATCACTTGGATCACATTCGTCGCATCTCCCACATTGATCGTCAGATTCTCCAGCGATCGCACCACTTCTTCTAAATCGCCCTTACTCGTCTGTAAGAACTCTAGGATCAAGCCCAACCGATCATAGGAAAAGTCCGACATCGTCGGGACTAATGGCGCCATCACAGACGTCACAAACTTCTCAAAACCATCTCGTTGTATGACCTGGTTCCACTCTGACCATAATGCTCGATGATCTTCTAATGACCAATGCTCTGCCAATGGCGTCATCTGCAGATGCAGTCGCGCATAGTCGTCACTCGGATTCAGCATCCACTTGAGTAAATCGAGCACCACCAAGCCCACCGGATTATCGGTCACTGGCGCGACACTCCCCTTCTCTGCCACCGCGAACCCTTCCGAGCGGAGCAATTCAGCATACTCCTTCACATCATCATTCTTGCGCACCAATACCGCACAACTCAGCCCCTTCTCTACCGTCTGTACCTTTTTCAGTAATTCTAGTAGATAGGCCTTCTTCTCCTCTTCATTCTCAAGATCTCGCACCTCACTGTAGGCGCTCTTCTGCTTGAGCCCCTCCGCCTTCCGGTGATCATCCCATTGCCACTTCTCCACGGCACCTCCAAAGATTGCCCCCATATTCACCTTATTCCCACACACTCTATTCACTAGCTCGAGTACCTCCTGCTGTGAGCGCCATGAGACTGCCATACTCTCTGGCTGGATCGCGTACCGAGTCGCCACATTCGTGAACAGTTTAGGGTCTCCGCCTCGCCACTTATAGATCGACTGCTTCACATCACCTACCACAAACAGGCTCCGCTCCCCACTCACATCATTCCCCACCTCGTCCAACAGCGGCTCCAGTGCATTCCACTGATCTTGACTCGTATCTTGGAACTCATCTAGCAACCAGTGATCATATTTGGAATCCAGGCGATAATCGATCTTCTCTCGCGTTAATCGCTGACTCTCACTGTCCTTCCACTTCCCTAGCATATGCTTCAGATCGTCGAATTCGAGCTTACCTACCTGACGCCCATAGGTATCATACACCGCCTCATACATGGCCATCATATTCCACAAGGCTTTCGCTCCTTCCGCCTTTACCCGGATCTCCTCTTCTACCACATGTCGGACAAACTGTGCCATCTGTGCAGCCTGATCCCCACTAAACTCTATGACCTTGCGGTTAAATTTCATCTCAAAGGTCCCCCCTAGCATCAACTCATAGTGATCGGCTAATTGCTTCATCGGGAACTTCGAAAAGGGTAGCAAATTCGCCCCCCCGACATAGTCCTGCAATGCCTCTCCCACAGCAGCTAGCTCTTTTTCCTTCCCAAACACGGAGAGCGAGGCACTCACATTCTCCCACAGCTCTTCCATCTCTCCTCGCTGCTCTGACCAGGGCTTCACCTCACGCCCCTCTGTCAATGGCCGCATATCTCCCCATTGGCCCCCATGCCCATGATCCAAGAAGGTGCGATGCCACAATGCAACAAATTGCTCCATCTCCCCCATCACGCGCACCTTCTCTTTCCCCATACTCGCGAGCTTAAAGGATTGTAGAAAGGACGCCACATTCTCATCTGACATCTTCCCCTCATACAATATCGTCTGGATCAGATCCGCTCGGTGATTCTCTCGATCCACCCCCTCTAAGATCTGTAACCCCACCCCATGGCTCAGCCCTAACTCCATCTGAAAACTCTGCACTATCCGGGTAAAGAAGCTATCCAATGTACTCAGATACAACTCCGGCAACACCGATACTACCCTCTCCAATATCTCTAAAAAGTCTGCACTGCTATACTGTCCTACGCGCCCCAGATCACTACACACCCGCGCCGCATGCTCCTCACTACCTGCTGCTTCCGATAGCTTTTCAAAGAGAGCGCCCGCAAACTCCCCTGCCGCTTTCCGCGTGAACGTCAACGCTATAATCTTCTGCGGCGCGACCCCATCTAATAATAGACTAATGATCCGATTACTCAATCGATACGTCTTTCCTGATCCCGCTGATGCGGTGATTACTTCATGCCCTCTCATCTTTCTAAAATAGTTCTTCTTGTCTGAACTGAGGCGCATCTCCCCCCTGTTCCTGTTCCTGTTCCTGTTCCTGTTCCTGTTCCTGTTCCTGTTCCTGTTC
>WTJZ01000091.1 GCA_011524615.1 Akkermansiaceae bacterium
GTAGCAAACGAGCTCTAAAGGGCAAGACAAACCAACTCTATAATGGGTCAAGCACACTCATCTTGAGACGCATATATTGATAGTCGGTACAGGTCGCCGTAATAGTACCATCTCCATTATCTAGATATGTCACTACCTGCTCGAATAGCCCATTACTAACCCAGCTCTCTAAGTCATTACTGACCTCCACATAGGTCGCGACCAGCTCATCCCCAGTAAGATAGGTCAAACTGGCAGCCCCATCAGACACGACCAAACTCGGTGAGTAGGACTCATTATTGGCATAGGGATCTAACCCTCTGTAATACTCCTCTATCAAGAGGACTCCGTCATTCCCCACATCGGTATACATACTCTGATCCGTATGTAGCGCATTACTCGTGAGCCAGAGATCCATATCGTAATAAAAAGAGCTGATCTGAACGATCTCTAATCCATCATAGGTATCACTAAACCCACTCGCCGCATAAACCTTATAGCCCTTAGCCGTATCAGAGATTCCATCAAAATTACCTAACCCTACTAAAGTCGGTGCATCACCACTAAACACAACTGTCTCTAAGAGATAAGAGGACGCAAAGCAGCTACTATTCATCTCCACTAGATTAGAAGGCAACGTAATCGTCTTGAGAGAATAATTCTCACTAAAGGCGAAATCACCCAATGTTAAATCTTGTCCCCCTTCCGCAAATTCCACCGACTCGAGCCCATAGGCGCCTTGGAACGCACTATCCCCGATCGTCTCTAATGCAGCGGGCAGAGCGACTCGATCGAGGTTAAAACACCCCTCAAAGGCCGATTCCTCGATCGTCACCAATGAGGCTGGTAGATCTAATTCGGTAAGCCTAATACAAATGGAGAAGGCGAATAGATCTATCAAGGTAATGGTGTCGGCAAAGCTGATACTCTCGAGCCCATAGCAGCTGTAGAAGGCGTATTGCCCAATCTCTTCCTGCGCATTATCAAAGCTCAACTCACTCATGCCGTAGCATCCATGAAAGGCCCCCAGCCCTATCTCCACATGCCCACCGTTAAAGGTAATCGCTGGAATTTGATTCGCTCCAAAAAAGGCCTCCTGCCCAAGGCTCGTCAGGGTACTAGGAAAGCTGATCGCATCTGAGAGCCGATCACAGTACGCAAAGGCTCGCTGCTCGATCGAGACCAAGCCATCAGGTAGAGTCACCGCTGCGATATCCAGATTATAAAAGGCCGAGTCACCAATCCTAGTCACCGTATCCAGACACACAACCTCATCTAGATACGTCCGCGGAGCCATCAACAGACTCGCCCCATCCGCGGTGTACAACAGGTCACCTGATATCATTAGACTCGTACTTCCCTCAGCTACGCTTAAGGTCGCCAAACTTTCACATTCGGTAAACATGGACGCATTGACATCCGTCAACCCCGCTCCAAACACCAACGCGGTCAAAGCACTACAATCCGCAAAACTCCCCACCTTGATCTCAGTAACCTCATCCGCGATCTCGTAACTCCCAACGTAAGTCGCAGGCACATAGTAAAGCACCGTAGAATCCTGGCTCATGAGAGAGCCCCTACTCCACTGGAAGCTCGTATTCCCCTCGTCGATGGAGATAGTATCAATATTTGAATACCGAAAGGCATAATCAGAAACGGATACCAATGACGCTGGCAGCGTCAAATCCGACACATCTGTATCCTGAAAGGCTCGATCCTCTATAGACGTGATGCCCTCACCTAAAGTCACGGTATGTAAATCATCCGCTTGGGCAAAGAGGCTACTACTCACCGTCCCGATCCCTCCAGGTAATGCCACCTCCTCTATAACCGTACAATTGTAAAAGGCTGCAACACCTAACGATGTCAGAGATGACGGTAAGGAGATCGACTCAAACTGGCAGGACTGAAAGGCTCGTTCCCCGATCGTCAATACCCCCTCTGGGATCGTCACAGTGGTAATCTCATCACAATTCAGAAATGCACTATCACCGATCGCCACCACCGAAACACCATCGATGCTAGAAGGTAATACCAGTGCTCCACTCGCTGACACACTACAGTCAGTAATCGTTATCCCAGACTCATCCTCCACATAAGTTAGCTCCGATAGCTGCACATCTGCCAAGGCCAATTGGCAAGACAGGAATAAGGTAAATAGTCGTTGTTGCGTCATCACCCCTAACGTTCTACCAACCCTTATCTGAAAGTTGTCTGAATGATTCACATTCGACTATCATGCTACCCTCTTCCCTTCATTGCTAACATAATCCCTGCAGTGTGTTCAGGTCTTCTGAAATATGATAACCAAGGGGGAGGGATTGAAAATGCACGTGCGCCTATCGGGCTCTTTCGTGTCATTTCGTGCTTTTCGCGGTCCACTCCTGTTGCCCCCCAGTCGGGGCGTCGAGATCCCAGTCCAGCTTGCACACCCTACAAGACTAAGGCACGGAGGGCTAGATGAGGAGCGCGCACCAACTCACCTAATAACGAAAAGACCCTAAAGCCGAGAATCATCAGCCTTAGGGTCTTTT
>WTJZ01000063.1 GCA_011524615.1 Akkermansiaceae bacterium
ATCCCATAGGGTGCGAGCGACACGGATCCGTCGGTTGACCTCCTTGACGAGCGCATTGCCGACCAGATTCTTACTCTTCTTAGCTGGCATTAGGCGTCTTCTCTCCAGCGTTTGGTGAGGTCAGAGTATGTGTCGATACGTCGATCTCGGAAGAAGGGCCAGATGCGGCGAAATTCGCGGGCCTTGTTCATATCGATCTCGTAGACGAGTACTTCGTCTTCGGTAGTCGATCCTAGGGTGACGATCTGACCATACGGGTCGGCGACGAAGGAGCGCCCCCAGAATTCGTTCTGGTCCTCGGTTCCAACACGGTTGACGGCGGCAACGTGGATACCATTAGCGACGGCATGCCCTTGCATGACGGTCTGCCATGCATGGTGCTGGGCGTCACCGAGTTCCTCTTTTTCCTCCGCTTGCCATCCAATAGCAGTCGGGTAGAGGAGGATCTCAGCCCCTGCCATCGCCATGAGGCGCGCAGGTTCTGGGTACCATTGATCCCAACAGATGAGAACTCCGATCTTGCCCACACGAGTCTCCCATACAGGGTAGCCCGAATCACCAGGCGTGAAGTAAAACTTCTCCTCGAACCCTGGGTCCTGAGGGATGTGCGCTTTTCGGTACTTGCCGAGGTACGACCCGTCAGCATCGATGATGACCGCCGTATTGTAGAAGAGTCCCTCCGCTACCTTCTCAAAGAGGGAGGCGACGAGCACCATCTCAGAGGCTGCAGCGAGAGAGCAAAGACGTTCCACGAGGGGGCTGCTCTCCGTGATCTCGACCGCTAGGTCAAAGTGGTCAGTATTCTGAGTCGTACAGAAGTACGGAGTGAGGAAGAGCTCCTGAGTACAGAACAGGTCGGCGCCTCGCGCCTTAGCCTCTGCTACTTGTCGGCTGAGGAGTTCGAGTTGTCCCTGAGGAGACTGCGTGACTGCGTTTTGTCCGAGCGCGATGATCATAGCTCTGTTCCTAGACTCTCCTGGAGTTCACCGTTATCTTGAACAAAGGAGAGGATGTTATCTACCGCGGTGAGGAGTTGCCCTTCGACGACTTCGTAAGCGGGGGCGCCGAGGCCAAAAGGGTCCGCGACATCCTTAGTGCCCTCGTCTCCCATGAACTCACCGACGAGCAATACCTTTTCTCGGTACTCGGGAGCATTAGTAATGATCGCCTCACGATGCATACGAGTCAGGCAGAAGACATAGTCACACTCATCCATGATGTACTTGTTGAGTTGGCGACTACGGAATGGGGTGTAGTCGATCTCGTGCTTGTTAAGTAGGAGTTGGCGCGTCTCTATGCTAGCAGGTGATCCTGTCGAGGCTGCGACCCCTGCAGACTGTGCCTCATACTGACTCTCTAGCCCTTTTTCGACTAAGAGTTGGTTAAAGAGGGCCTCCGCCATTGGGCTACGACAGGTATTGCCTGTGCAAACGAAGAGAATTTGACATTTAGAATCTGACACAATTCATAACATATGTCCTTGATCTTGGTGGCGAAAAGCACAAATCTCATATTTTCATTATGTCACGAAAGTTTTTCTGCATCTTCAGCTTCATTCTCTTCGCCCTCTTTACCTACTGGCAGCTCAATGATCTCGACCAATACGGGACGCAATGGTGGCAAGGGTGGGTGCTCACGTATGGATGTACGTCTCTCCTCTGCCTTGCCTCTGCCTTTGTCGCCTTTCCTCGTTGGGTCTTCATTACTGGTGCCGTCCTGGCAATAGCCCATGCGTTCCTCCGTTTCACCGCTATCCAGTTTGAGGAGACGATCCTCTTTAACTACGATAATCCTGCAGGAAATGAAACAGGAGGATTACTCATCGTATGCATTTGGCTCATTACTCTTGCTTTTTGGAAAAAGAAGTTGCCAAAAGAACACTAGTTGATACCGTTCACCCATTGTTATGGCGGCCGAGTACACAGAAGACAACATCCGTAGCTTAGACTGGAAGGAGCATATCCGCATGCGTCCAGGCATGTATATCGGTAAGCTCGCAGATGGCTCGTCCTCTGATGACGGTATCTATATCCTGATCAAGGAGGTCATGGATAACTCCATCGATGAGCACATGATGGGGCATGGTAAGGAGATCAAGATCAATATCGACCCTGAGAGTGGCCAAGTGGTCGTCCGTGACTTCGGTCGAGGGATTCCTCTCGGTAAGCTCTACGATTGCGCTGCTAAGATTAATACAGGTGCTAAGTACGACTCTGAAGCGTTCCAAAAAGCGGTCGGACTAAATGGTGTGGGTATCAAGGCGGTTAATGCGCTGTCGAATTACTTCTACATTCAGGCCTGGCGTGAGAATGAGACCCGTGCGATCGAGTTCTCAGCGGGGGAGGTCGTGGCAGAGTCTCCTGAGCCAAGGCCAGACGAGCAGCCAAACGGCACCATGATCGCCTTCCGGGTAGACACCACTGTCTTCCCTAAGCATACCAAGATTAGAATGGAGTATGTGGAACGGATGTGCCGTTACTACTCGTACCTCAATCCTGGGCTCACGATCACGCTCAATGGTAAGAAGTATAAGTCTAAGAATGGTCTCCTCGATCTCCTAAAGGAGGAGATGTCTGAGACTCCTCTGTATGAGCCAATCCACGTGAAGGGAACTGATATTGAAATCGTCTTTACCCATAAGCAGGAGAGCTCAGAGGACTATTATACCTTTGTCAATGGACAGAATACGACCCAAGGGGGAACACATCTAGTGGCCTTTAGGGAGGCGGTAGTTAAGGTCGTCCGAGACTTCTTCAAAAAGCAGTATGACCCCTCTGATATTCGAAACGGGATCGAGGCAGCCATTGCGATCCGCATTCAAGAACCGGTCTTCGAGTCTCAGACTAAGACCAAATTAGGATCTACTACGGTATCGCCTGATGGGGAAACGGTCAGAACCTTTGTCTTGAACTTCCTCAAGGAGCACCTCGATAACCAACTGCATAAGCATACCGACCGAGCGGATGAGATCCTGAAGAGGATCCAATACGCCGAGAAGATGCGCAAGGATCTCAAGGGGATTCAAAAGATCGCCAAAGAGCGTGCTAAGCAGGTCAAGGTACACAATAAGAAGCTCCGGGACTGTAAGTTCCACCTGAATACTAAGAATAAGAGAGCTGAGGAGACCATGATCTTCATTACAGAGGGTGACTCGGCTTCTGGTTCTATTACCAAGTCTCGAGATGTGGAGACGCAGGCCGTATTCTCTCTCCGAGGGAAGCCTCTCAACACTTATGGGTTAGATAAGAAGATCATTTACCAGAACGAGGAGTTTGCTCTTCTCCAGGCAGCATTAGGCATCGAGGATAATATTGAGAACCTACGTTATAATAAGGTGATCGTTGCTACTGATGCCGATGTTGACGGTATGCATATTCGTCTGCTCTTGCTCACGTTCTTCCTCCAGTTCTTCCCTGAGCTCGTACGTAATGGCCACGTCCACATCCTAGAGACCCCACTCTTCCGGATTCGTGACAAGAAACGTACCATCTATTGCTACGACGAAGAAGAACGCCAGAAAGCAATGAAACAACTGAATAAGAACCCTGAGATCACTCGATTCAAGGGGCTTGGTGAGATTTCACCTAATGAGTTCGGATTCATGATTGGTCCTGAGATGAGAACCTACCCAGTCAACATGGAAGAGGGGAAAAAGCTGCGTGAACTACTCGAGTTCTATATGGGTAAGAATACCCCTGATCGCCAACAATACATCATTGCCAATCTCAGAGAAGACGTCGATACTGCTGAGGTAGAGTCTCTCTAATTCAAGGTTGATGAGGCTCTGAATGGGGAAGCATGTAAAACATGCTCACTGTAGTTGAATCAACAGTCTGCCTTAAGCAAGGCGTACTACTCCTTGGGTGTTGACCTTAGATACGTATGCGTCGAGAGGTTCGTCTTGAAATGCGCTAGCGATGTTGTGCGCGGCAAGTTCTCCGTGAGCAAGGGCGAAAAGGCTAGGACCCGATCCTGAGATCCCGAAGGAGAAGGCGCCAGCCTCTAGAGCACGGGATTGGAATTCATCAAAGGATGGGATGAGTTCACGACGTCCAGGCTCAGCGATGTGATCAACAATACTGCGTTTCATGAGGTCGAAGTCTTCGGTGTAGAAGGCTGAGACCAAGGCTGCTAGGTGACCCGCTTGGGTCGTGGCAGTATGAGTCGATACCTCAGTCGGCACTTTGAGTCGGGCCTCGGCAGTGAGGATCTCGATGCGAGGGTCATAGAGGACAGTTGCCCAAAGGTCTGCAGGAGCTGGGATAGAAATGACGTCTAATGTCGGATTATCACGAACGAGGCAAATCCCTCCGAGTAGTCCTGGGGCGACATTATCCGCATGCCAGGCCTTACTCGCAGCTTCCTCGCCCTTCATGGCTGCATGGAGGAGGTCGTGTCTGGAGAGGGGGCTCCCGAGGAGTTCATTCATGGCGAAGGCTCCACCGACGGCACTAGCCGCACTGGAGCCGAGACCAGAACCAAAGGGCATTTGCTTATGGATCTCCATCTGGAATCCGCCAGAGATGCCGAGTTGGTCGAGGACGGCTTGGGCTGCGATAGAGGCGGTGTTCTTGCTGGCATCGAGAGGGAGCTTGCCCTCGTCGCCAGTGATCTCAGTGACGACGATTTGGTCGAGTAGTGGTGCCTTGCGGATGACGACTTCATCTCCAGGTCCGTATATCGCGAGGCCAAGGACATCATAGCCGCAGCCGAGGTTGGCAACTGTGGCTGGAGCGAATACTTTTACTTCCTGAAGATCGGTGTGCATGGGATGGACTTAGCGAGGGATGAGCTCAGAGTCAAATTCTGAGACTAGAAAATAAGGGATTTTTATTGGCGGGAGGGGAGGGAGACGTTTAATACTATTTTCTAATGAGCCTGTTGGAAGTTAAGAATCTGAAAATGTACTACCCCGTACACGGTGGGGTAATGAAGAAGCAGGTAGGTGAGGTGAAAGCGGTAGATGGAGTCTCGTTAGAGATTAAGAAGGGAGAGACGTTAGGACTGGTAGGAGAATCCGGATGTGGTAAATCAACATTGGGAAAGAGTCTTGTGCGATTGCTGAAGCCGACGTCAGGAGAAATTCTCTTCCAAGGGCAAGATCTTGCTCAAATGTCCCAAAAGGAGTTACGTCCGTTGCGAAGAGATTTACAAATGGTGTTCCAGGATCCTGCAGAGTCGTTAAACCCTAAGATGACTGTTAATGAGCTCTTGATGGAGCCATTAATCATTCACGGTCTGTGTGCGCCAGAGGAGAGAGAAAAGCGTGTGAAAAAATTACTCAACCAAGTAGGCTTACCATCTAGTGCTTATGGTAAGTACGCCTTTGAGTTCTCAGGAGGGCAACGTCAGCGGATCGGGATTGCTAGAGCCTTAGCGGTAGAGCCTCAGTTAATGGTCCTCGATGAACCAGTGTCTGCTCTAGACGTGTCGGTGCAGGCTCAGGTACTGAACTTACTCATGGAACTTCAGGAGGAGATGGGGCTGAGTTATCTTTTTATCGCACACGACCTATCAGTCGTTAAGCATATTAGTGATAGAGTTGCTGTGATGTATCTAGGAAAGATCGTGGAGGAAGCTCCTGCTCAGGCTCTCTACAAAGATCCACTCCATGCTTACACTAAGGCTCTCATTGATTCGATTCCTCAGCCTGTTCCTGGCAGAAAGGTGAAGAGGAAATTAGTTGAGGGAGATGTCCCTACTCCCCTAGATCCGCCAGCCGGTAGCGCCTTTGGGTTCCGGATCGGACATGAGCGCTATGAGGAGACTGTCGGGCAAGATCTGACACCGGTGTCTGTAGGTCAGGATCGTCGAGTGGCTCCCGATCCATGTTGTGTAGAGAACTTAGATGCATTGATTAAAGGATGAAGAGTTCGTTAGTTAGATTCTATATTAGAAGGAAACTCTCTTGGCAGTCAGTACAGGGAGCAGTAGACGAAATCAAAAAATGGGAGGAACGTTATCTAGAGTTAGCGCATAAGCTGAGTAGTCATCAACTCGATGTGGTAATCCCGGTCCCAGAGATGATGGGGGTAGATAAAGAAATGACGCAATGGTCCTATAATCAGCTACTGGCTCATAACACGATCGTGAACAGGGCTATGACAGCGAATGTGAAGAGGCTTATGACTGGTGAGCAGGATGAGGAGTTTGAGGGCTTTGATCCTAAGCATGATGTCCTTCCTGGGGCGGAATTAAGTAGTGATCAGGACCAGCTCTTTGCTCGATCGATTGCTGACCACTTAGAGGTAGTAAAGCGTTTTGGCCATCTGAAGAGCGCCCGAACGAGTGAGCATCCGGTCTTTGGGGTGTTTGATGCTCATATGTGGCATGGCATGTTTGGGGGGCATCTCGGAGTGCATTATAAGCAAGCTGAAATGATAGCTTATCGGGCGATGGGACAGTGAGTAGTCGCAAGGATGAATGAAATAGATCTAAAATTAGACGATTTTATCTTTGAGATGTAGCGAGCACTAGCATAAGCAATTGAGAGATGAACATTGGTCAATCACCATTCAAGCTGAAGCATTTATTCGATGCTGAGTGGTTGCGTGCAAACTTTTCAGAAGCGCAGCGCTTCTTGTTAGTCAGCATGTTATGTGGTGTACTATGTGGAGTGGTGGCCGTATTGTTCCACCATTCGATTGAGTTTGTCTTTCATAATTTGTGGCACTTTGCCTCGCATCAGAACCCACTGGTGTTTTCGCTAGTAATGATCCTAGCCCCGACTTTAGGAGGGTTATTGGTTGGCTGGTGTGTCTATAAGATTGCGCCTAATGCCGCTGGGAGTGGTATCCCACAGACGAAGATGGCCTTCTATAATAAGAACGGACACATCTCTTTGCTGGATGGCTTTTACCGATTTGTGCTTGGTTCCTTGTACGTGGGATTGGGAAATTCTTTAGGGCGAGAAGGTCCTACCGTGCATGCCTGTTCTGCAATTGCGTCTAAGCTTGGTCGCTGGGCCTTTCGCTCTCAGAATAGGAGGCAAGCGATGGTTCCTGTCGGAATGGCAGCAGCAATTTCTGCCGCATTCAATGCACCTATCTCTGCCATTACATTTGTCTTTGAGGAGTTATTAGACCAGTTCTCGATGAAGCAGATAGGGTCTATCATGATTTCGGTCGTGATTGCGGCTGTAATATCACGACTCTGGTTAGGGGAGGAGCCTGTCATTACTACGCTCAAGGGAGTAGAGTTTACCACTGAGTGGTGGATGTTAGTAGCGATCCCTATTGGGGTGATTGCAGGGTACTTTGGGCATTACTTTGTGAAGTGTATCCTGTTGCTTCGCGGCAAGATGAAGTCAGTGAAGGGGGTGCCCGTGTACCTCAAGCCGATGTTTGGAGGTTTAAGTTGTGGATTGCTCGGTGTGTCTGCATACTTCATTACTCATTTATTAACTTCTGGCGAGAGTCCTGAATCGGGAGTGTTTAGTATCGGTTATGAAAGCCTACAGCACGCCTTTGAGGGTAAGACGACGCTCTTGGTTCTCGTTACCTTACTTGTGTTTAAGACTGTTGCAGTCATCTTAAACTATGCAACGGGAGGAAGTGGAGGACTCTTCTCACCAACCCTCTTTATTGGTGGAATTATTGGAGGCATCTTAGGCACTATTCTGGTGATGTGTGTGGACTCTAGTTCTACAGAAGCACATGTGATAGGAGGGTGTGTACTTTTGGGTATGGGCGCGATGTTTGGCTCAGTGGTACGCTGTCCCTTTACATCGATCTTTATGATCTATGAGTTGACGGGGAATTATACTCTCATTCTCCCTCTCATGTTCGGTAATATTGTGTCTTGGCAGATTGCCAGAAATCTCGGGCGTGTCGCTCTGTATGACTCCTTGTTAATCCAGGATAAGATTAACCTCAGACAGTTCTCATGTTATCGAGGGAGTCAGGACTATCAGAACCTACCTGTAGCGACAATCATGACTCATGAGCCGTTTACCCTGCAGGGAACAGAAACCTGTGAGAGTACACTCGGTCTCCTCAGAGAGCTTAATAAAAAGCATCATGGTTACCCTGTATTAGATGAGGCCGGTGAGTTTATCGGGTTAGTCATGCATCATGAGCTTAAAGAGAACTCTCCCGAGTCATTAGTGTCGTCTATCACTACGTGTAGTGACTTGACTTATGTGACGCCAGAGACCCCTATTAGGGAGGCAGCACATCAGATGATTAAGCATGATTATCAGCAAATGCCAGTGCTCAGTAAGTTGGATGGTAAGAGATTATTAGGGTTTCTTACATTAAACGACATTGCAAGGCAGCAAAATGCGGCAGATTAAGACGGAATGTATTTTTGACATTTTTTAAAAATTTATAATTTTATTGTAAATTTTATGATAAGAGTTGTTAATTTATATTTCTGTTGCACTATTTTAATTTTCTGATTAGATCTAACTTCGTATGAGGTTAGTATCATTTTATTTACTTGCTACGGCAAGTGTGTACGGTGGAGGGTTCCACATTTCTGTTCATGACGCGGAATCGACAGCAAGAGGAAATACTGTAGGAGGCACAATTGACAGGGTCAGTAGTATCCATTATAATCCAGCCG
>WTJZ01000286.1 GCA_011524615.1 Akkermansiaceae bacterium
GTATTGATGTAGGATGGTGGTATTGGTAAGGGGGGCTGGTTTTAGCGAGCTGAGACACGATGCTCGGTTGCGTGAGTGATGGTTTTATTGCTCTTCTTCGGTGTTAGAGAGGAGGTGTTCTCGCATGAAGAGGATGAAGACTTGTGCGAAGACATCGCGGTTTTCTTTTTTGCGGAAGCCGTGGCCTTCATTCATAGCCTTGAGGTACCAGACAGGGTTGCCGGCTTCTCTGAGGGCTGTGACGATTTGTTCCGACTCTGAGACCGGGACACGTGGGTCGTTCTCCCCCTGGATCACCAACATCGGGGCTTTGATTTTCTCCACATGTTGGTCAGGGCTGATGGATTCTAGGAAGGCGAGCATCTCTGGATCTCGTTCATCGCCATATTCGCCGCGACGGACATCGCGACGATAGCTCTGTGTATTTTTGAGAAAGGTGACAAAGTTTGAGATGCCGACGGAGTCAACTGCGGCCTTGATACGGTCGCCAAAGTGAGTGGCGCTGGCGAGAACCATGTATCCGCCATAACTGGCTCCGTAGACTCCTACTCTAGAGGCGTCTAAATCAGGCTGTTGCTCGATCCAGTCGAGGAGTGCCCCGATGTCCTTGACCGAGTCTTCTCTGAGATACCCATTGTCTAGATCGAGGTACGTCTTGCCATACCCGCGTGAGCCTCTGATGTTCGGTGCGATTACCGCAACGCCTAATTGGTCGATCCAGGTTTGGAATCGAGTGTTGAAGTAGGGACGGAATTGGCTCTCAGGCCCTCCGTGAATCGAGAGGATAACAGGGAAGGGGCCTTTGCCAGCAGGCTTGTATACAAAGGCAGGGATCTCGAGATTATCGAAACTGTTGTAGTGTACTAGTTCTGGCTTCGTATAGCTCTGGGGATCAAGGTTGCCGGTTTCACTGTGGGTCCATCGGGTGAGTGGGCCGTATTCTAGTGGGGTTTGTCCGAGGGGCATGGTGAAGCAGTCTGTGGCAGAGTTCGCCGCATTGATCGTAAGCCCTAGTTGCTCATTATTGGGGCTGAATGAGATGCCTACTACGATCGATCCGTCGGGTACAGTTGTGACGCGCGTGTACTTCTTGGTCGTCGTGTCGAGTAAGTAGAGCTTGCCATATCCCTCTTCATTAACAGCGAAGGCGATCCGTGTGCGGTCAGGGCTGATGTGTGCGCTATCAATACTCCATTGGAGGTCTTGAGTGAGGACTTCTGTCTTCTCGGATGAGAAGGAGCGATATGCTAGTTGGTGGTGTTCGCCGTATTGATTAGTGAGGAAGAAGAATCCTTGATCTGAGGAGTCGTAGCCGATGGGGCTATTCGTGGATGGGGTTGCGTTCCCTCCTTCCTGTAGTTCTGCCTCGCCTGTCTCTAATGAGAGTTGATAGATGCTGGAGTCTCTGTTGTTAGCGTATTGGCGGATGAGGAGGCGGTCTCCTGTCTGGTTCCAGTCTGTCGGCGACCAAAAGCTGCCGTCCTGCGCCTGGTAGATGATTCTGGCCTCTTCCGGTTTGTCAGGGTTCATGACCCAGAGGTCATTAGCGGATCCGTTTCGTTTCGTGCTGCGGTAGGCTAATTGGGAGCCCTCTCTGTTCCATGACATGGAGCCGTTCAGGGACTCTCCATCAGTCAGTAACTGATGTCTCCCAGTTTGAGGGTTGAAGCTATAGATTTGCGCGAATTCACTCCCTCCGGAGTCCATGGTAAAGGTGAACTGTTCTGTGCCTGGGCGACGCGCGACCCATCCAATAGGTTCAGAGAAAAAGGTGAGTTGTCGTCTGGCTCCTCCTGGTTGGTCGATGCGGTGGAGTTGGGCAACATCACCAAAGCGGGTCTCGATAAACAGAGACTTGGAGTCTTGTGACCATTCTTGAATGTATGCGTAGCGACCGTGTTGGTAGCGATTCAGTTCTTCGCAAAGTGTACTGGGGATCTCAGGGATATCTTGTAAGATCAGATTTCCTTCATTCATGGTTCGCGTCTGAACCTGCTCGGCTGATAGCGAAAGGAGGAGTGGTGCAAGGAAAAGCAACTGGGCAATACGCATCAGATTCAAATATGTGGAATCAACACAAAAGGGAATCGAAAAATGTGAGTATCTAAAATAATCGGACAGCGGCTCTCTGAGACGAACACAGAGGAGCGGTCCTCCGGTGGTGACCGACCAATCGACCAAGGATGGAATGTGGTTTTGAGGCGTGTGATATACGCGTTCTTTTGGTTCGTGGCTAGTGGGCCAGGAGTACGTGTAGAATAGTGTTGCAATTCGGGAGATAATGATGAGGGTGGGGGATGTCTGAAATTCTTAAGCTATTGTTCCTAGGGGATATCGTGGGTAAGCCTGGACGAGAGGCGGTGGTGAACTACTTAGCTGAGGTGCGTGATGAGTTTGATGTGGTCGTGGTAAATGGTGAGAACTCGGCAGCAGGTAAGGGGATGACCCCAAAGATTGCTCGTGAGCTCTTTGAGGCTGGGGCGCATGTGATTACGATGGGTGACCATGTCTGGGATCAGCGTGATCTGGCACCATATATGGGGGAGGAGCCTCGTATTCTGCGTCCTCTGAACTATGAGGCGCGCACTCCTGGTAATGGGTCGGTTGTGATCGAGACCCCTAAGGGGAAGTTCGCGGCGATGCAGTTACAGGGGCGTACCTTTATCCAGCCTCCGCTGCAGAACCCGTTCTATCATGGACCAAAGGAGGCAAAGAGGTTGCGTAATGAAGAAGGGGTGCTCGCCATCTTCTGTGACTTCCATGCGGAAGCAACGAGTGAGAAGATCGCATTCTCTCGCTGTCTGGATGGATTAGTTTCTGCCGTGGTCGGAACGCATACTCACGTGCAGACAGCTGATGAACGGATCTTCCCTGGGGGGACAGCACACTTGTCTGATGCGGGGATGTGTGGCCCTGATGATTCGGTATTGGGGAGAGAGATCGAGTCCGTGGTATGGAGGTTCGAGAATAGTATGCCGACGCGGTTCCCGGTGGCTAAGGGGCCTGTGCGCTTATGTGGAGCCTGCATCGATATCGACATGGAGACTGGGAAGGCGGTGCGTATCGAGCGACTGTCTCATCTCTGTACGGAAGAGAGTTCTTCTTGAATCCGATAAATTCTGGGAGAGAGCTTGCTAAATAGACTATTCCTTCATATGAGAGTGAGCTATGTCACGTTTGGCGATTTACCAACTCTTTGTACGACACTTCAGTAACTACCAGCAGGAGCAGACTTATAATGGGACGCTCCAGCAGAATGGTTGTGGCACCTTCAATGGGGTGACGGAAAAGGCGTTGGAGGAGATCCAAAAGATGGGGGTGAGTCATGTCTGGTATACGGGAATATTAGAGCAAGCGAGCTTGATGGGCTATCCACAGCGTCCTGCTGATCCTGAGTCGATTGTCAAGGGGATCGCGGGGAGTCCGTATGCGGTGCGTGATTACTATGATGTCTGTCCTGATTACGCATCGAGCTTTGCATCACGAATGGAGGAGTTTGAGGCGTTGGTCACGAGGACGCACGCGGCTGGGCTGAAGTGTTTGATCGACTTTATCCCCAATCATGTGGCGCGCTCATATGAATCTGATGTGAGATTAGAGCGAGAGTTCGCAGGAGATGATAAGAGTGCGTTCTACTCGAGAGAGAATTTCTTCTACTACCTAGAGGGGAGTGGTAAGTTAACCCTACCCGATGGGCGAGGAGTGTATGGGGAGCTAAATTCGCCTGCACGAGTGACCGGCAATAATTCTGCAACCTGGTCGCCGTCATCACATGATTGGTTCGAGACAGTCAAACTCAACTACGGGTATGATTATCGTGATAAATCTACGTTAGCAGCCTTACCCTCTGCAGATGCGGGTCATGAGGAGGTTCCTAAGACCTGGAATAAGATGTATGAGATCCTGCACTATTGGGCGGGCAAGGGAGTGGACGGGGTGCGATGTGATATGGCTCATATGGTGCCCGTGCAGTTCTGGGCGTGGGTAATTAATAAGATTCGACACGATTACCCCGAGTTCACCTTTATCGCGGAGGCGTATGCGCAAGACCCGATGGGGTGTCTGCCGAATAATGACCTCAAGGATCTTACGGATGTGGGGTTCGATGCGTATTATGACCAAGACCTGTATCATAATCTCAAGGGGGCGGTTGAGTATAAGCAACCGGTTGACTCGCTCGGGTATGTCTTCTTCCAACATGATCAGCAGTCGCATGGGGTGCGTTACATCGAGAATCATGATGAGGTGAGGTCGTCTCATCCACATCACTTTGGTTCCTATCAGCAGAATCTCGCGGCTACCGCGGTCTCATGGTTGACGGGCTCTGGTCCCGTTATGCTGTATAACGGGCAAGAAGTGGGGGAGAGTGCACAGGGTGCTAGTGGTTACTCTGGTGATGATGGTCGCTCCAGTATCTTTGATTATATCTGCTTACCTGAGCTGCAGAAGTGGACGAATCAAGGTGCGTTTGATGGAGGGGGATTGAGTCATGAGCAGCGGGACCTCCGAGCAGGGGTGGTTAATCTCCTGCGCTTGTCGAATACAGAGCCATTTGTCTCTGGGGAGACCTTTGGGATTAATTATGCGAATGAGCATTTGCGTGATCAGGGGGTGTTCGCCTTTATGCGATACTCACGGGATCTCTACCCTAAGGTGAGCCTCGTGCTCGCTTGTCTGCATAATCATATCCCAGCACAGATCACACTCAGAGTTCCTCGAGCGGCTCTGGAGGCTGCAGGAATAGAGGGGGGCAAGCTCTCGGCCCTCTCGGTCAACGGGCAGCGCCCGTCAGGAGTGGAGCTGAATGAGGAGGGGGATGCGACCTTCTCCGTAATGCTCTCTAGTGCTTATGAAATTGTGAGATTGGTCACGGTTAGTTAAGCGAGTGTCGATATACACTTTACACATTGGTAATAGAGTCCTATGTCATTCCTATGAAACGCTTTCTCCCCCTTATCTTTATTGCTAGTCTCTTCGCGGTATTCCGTGTGGTGAGTATCGTGGTAGATGGATTCCCGATCAATAGTGCGCCTCTATCGGCTCTCTTTCTCTGTGGATTATGGTTTGCAGGGGCGAGGGGATTGATGCTCACAGGCGTACTCTGGTTAGTTGCTTACCCCTTACTCAGTGTGTTGCATGGATATGCAGTGGGGGCAGACTTTATCGCTTCGGTAGTCGGATTAGCAAGTGTCACGGGTATCGCCTACTTCATGATGCAACGGTTCTCTAAAGGGTTCTGGCAAGCAATGGTCGGAGGATTACTCGGTGCTCTAGCATTCTATTTGATTACGAACACCTTTAGCTGGATTGCTAATCCGTTATATACCAAAGATCTATCGGGCTTCTATCAAGCGCAGTGGTCAGGTCACCCGACTTATTCATTGCCTACATGGGTTTTCCTCCGCAACAGTCTCGCGGGGAACGCTCTCTTCATCGCATGCTACTGGCTCGGACAGGTTTCCTTCCTACGTAAGGAGGGGCTGCGTGAGGCTTCAGTCGCGTAATTTGCGCTGTGTCCCTAGCGGGTTGAGTGGCTCATTGTTTATCTCTTATCGCTGTTTCCTGAATGAAATTAATCGATAATAAGTGCGGGAGATCAATCGATTCATGAAAATCTTTTGGTGGAGAGGTAGTTTTTCCCTTGCCCCTTTCCAAAAGTCGGGGTTATTTCCCGCAAACGAAAACTTTATAAAACCCAATTTTAACGAATTGGATAACCATCAGCATTAACTATGGCTAAACCAGAACGTAAACAATCAAAGAAGGATTTCTCTAAGGATCCTATTAACAAAGACCTGACTCCGGATCAAAAGATCGCGCTCTTCCGCGATATGGAACGTATCCGTCGTTTTGAGATCGTTTCTCTCGCAGAATACCAGAAGGGTGTAAACATCGGAGGGTTCCTCCACCTCTATAACGGTCAGGAATCTATTGCGGTTGTTTCTGCATCTCTCATGGGTGATCACGACCACATGATCACTGCATACCGTGACCACGGACATGCTCTCTCAGTAGGGATGAACATGAACGAGTGTATGGCTGAACTCTTCGGTAAGATCGACGGTTGTTCTAAAGGTAAAGGTGGATCGATGCACTTCTTCGCTCCAGATAAGAACTACTGGGGTGGTCACGGGATCGTAGGTGGTCAGACTCCACTAGGACTAGGACTTGCCTTCGGTGTGAAGTACCTCGAGCAAGAAGGGTGCTGTCTCTGTTACCTCGGTGACGGTGCGATCAACCAAGGTGCCTTCCACGAAGCACTTAACATGGCTTCTCTCATGGATATCCCAGTGGTCTTCGTCATTGAGAACAATGGTTACTCAATGGGTACCACGCAGCAGCGTTCTAGCTCAGCTCCTGAGATCCTGGCACAGCGTGCTGAGGGTTACAACATGGCATGGGACGTCGTGAATGGTGAGAATATCTACGAACTCCGTGTGAAGCTCAATGCTGCAATGGAGCGTGCACGTAAGGAGTGTAAGCCTACACTCTTCGAGATCGATACGTACCGTTACTATGGACACTCAGTAGCAGATGCGAACCACAAGAAGTACCGTGAAGCATCTGAGATCGAGCAATACCAGCACGAACACGATCCAATCACGACTTGGAAAAACGTTCTTATTAAAGAAGGTCACCTCAACGAAGATCTCGCTAAGCAGATCCAGAAGGAAGCGACAAAAGAGGCTAAGGATGCCGTTAAGTTCGCTCTCGCATCACCAGCACCAACAGTAGAAGACATCTCTAAGGATATCTACTGGGAAGTGGACAATAATACAGAGGCTAGCAAGCAAGGACGCTACTTCTTCAACGACTAATTTATTAACCCCAAGAGAATAGAAATATTATGAAACAAATGACTTACCGTGAAGCTCTCCGTGAAGGAATGGATGAGGAGCTTGCAAGAGACGAAAATGTTGTGATCTTCGGGGAAGAGGTTGCTCAGTACAATGGTGCGTACAAGGTAACGCAAGGGCTCTGGGAAAAGTGGGGCGACAAGCGTGTCTTTGATACTCCTATTTCAGAGGCAGCATTCATCGGAATGGGTGTAGGTGCTTCTATGCTCGGCGTACGCCCAGTAATGGAACTCATGTTCTGGTCATTCCACTCAGTGGCATTTGACCAACTTGTGAACAATGCGGCTAACGTGCGCTACATGTCAGGTGGACAGATCAACTGCCCAATCGTGGTTCGTGGACCTGCTAACGGTGGTACAAACGTAGGTGCGACGCACTCACACGTTCCAGAAGCGATCTTCGCTAGTATGCCTGGACTCAAGGTTGTATCACCAGCGACGCCAGAGGACGCTAAGGGACTCATCAAATCGGCTATCCGTGACAATGACCCTGTATACGTGATGGAGTCGACGGTTCTCTACGGGATGAGTGGTCCTGTGCCGGAAGATGAAGACTTCACCATCCCACTTGGTAAGGCTAAGATCGAGAAGGAAGGTTCTGATATGACGATCATCGCACATGGTGGATCTGTGGTACATGCAATCGCTGCTGCAGAAGAGCTGAAGGAGAAGCATAACATCGACGCGGAAGTAGTGAACCTCCGTTCGATCCGTCCGCTCGACCAAGATACGATCATTGAGTCTGTCAAGAAGACGAATCGTGCACTCATCGTAGACGAGTCTAAGCCGTTCTGTGGTGTATCATCACAACTCGTGACTCTCATTCAAGAGTATGCCTTCGATTACCTAGATGCGCCAATTAAGCGTCTCTGTACGATCGATGCTCCTGCGATCTACTCTAAGCACATCGAGCCTGAGCAACTACCGAACCAGCGTCGTGTAGTCGAGAAGGCACTCGAACTCGCTAAGGCGTAATTGCGACTGTACTAACAGTTTATGGAAAAAGGTCTCCACTGGTTGGAGGCCTTTTTTGCTCCCTAGGTCTCCCATAGTACTATGCTGTTGCTGGGGTGTAGTTGCGTATAGAGTAGTTCTGTTCACTTCTTAAAATATCAGTGGTGGATTGAAGAGGTCATGTATTCTACCGGGGGAAGATAACGCTAGAGGTAAGTGGGTAGGGAGACAAAAACCGATTTTACGCGAAATGCTCTCTTGCGTCTTTGTGCGTATTAGTCTTGAATACTCATCCCTTACAATACGAGATCCATGCGCCCAGAATCAGTTTCCAAATACAAGCCGTTTCCTAAGGTAGAGTTACCAGACCGTCAGTGGCCAGATCGTGAGATCACTGAGGCTCCTATTTGGTGTTCCGTCGACTTGCGAGATGGTAACCAGGCTTTGATTAATCCTATGACCGTTGATCAAAAGGTGGAGATGTTCAAGGTGCTGGTGGCAATTGGCTTCAAGCAAATTGAAGTAGGGTTTCCTTCTGCATCTGATACAGAGTTTGAGTTCATGAGACGTCTTGTGGACGAGGGGTTGATTCCTGATGATGTGACTCTGCAGGTTCTCGTTCAAGCTCGTGAGCATTTGATCAAGCGTACCTTCGAGTCGCTAGAGGGTGTACCGCAGGCGATTGTGCATCTCTATAATTCGACCTCGACCTTACAACGTAAGATCACGTTCCGTGATGCTTCTATGGAGGATATCAAGAAGATCGCTGTAGAGGGGACTAAGATTGTCAAAGGTCTCGTGCCGACCCTGCCTGGTACCAAGGTTCGCTTCCAGTATTCTCCTGAATCGTTTTCTGACACAGAGTTACCATTCGCCCTAGAAGTCTGTGAAGCCGTACAAGCGGTGTGGCAACCAACGGCAGAAGAGCCGATGATCATGAATCTACCAGCTACAGTAGAGTGGAGTACTCCAAACGTACATGCTGATCAGATCGAATGGTTTAGCCGTAACCTCAAGGACAGAGAATCGGTATTGATCTCTCTCCATACACACAATGACCGCGGTACTGGAGTCGCTGCGACTGAATTAGGTCTAATGGCTGGTGCTGACCGAGTCGAGGGGACCCTCTTTGGTAACGGCGAGCGTACGGGTAATCTAGACATCGTTACGGTAGCACTGAATATGAATAGTCACGGGGTACAGACCGGCTTAGACTTCTCGAACTTAAAGGAGATTCGTGATGTCTATGAGCGTCTTACGGAGTTGCCTGTGCATCCGCGTCAACCGTATGCTGGAGATCTCGTCTTTACCGCCTTCTCGGGTTCACACCAGGACGCGATCAAGAAGGGGATGGATCGTATGGACGAAGAAGAGAAGTGGGGCGTGCCATACCTCACGATCGACCCTAAAGATATCGGTCGTAACTATTCTAAGGATATCATCCGTATTAATTCGCAGTCTGGTAAAGGAGGGATGGCGTATATCCTGCAGACCGAGTATGGCCTAGATATCCCTGATAAGATGAAGCAAGTGGTCGGGAATACTCTCTCTCACTTTGCTGATGAAAAAGGGACGGAGATCGAGCCTGTTGAGGTGTATGAAGCTTTTTGTTCAAACTTTGTGAACTCAGAGGCTCCTCTGAAGCTAGAGCAATGTAAGGTCATACGAGAGTCAGATGATCATGTCGATTGCTTTGCTACCGTCGTCTATAAAGGCGAAGAGTTAGAATTAAAAGGTTCAGGGAATGGCCCTATTAATGCCTTCGTTAACATTCTTACTCAACTAGTGCCTAAGGACTTTACAGTCTCAGATTACCGTGCTCATTCATTGAACAAGGGATCGGATGCAGACTCTGTTGATTATATTCAGATCAGAGGTGATGACCAGTCTACGCATTGGGGCGTAGGGATAGATGCCTCGATCGGTAAGGCGGGGGTTCTAGCTCTCATTACCGCATGGAATAAGCTCCATAGCTAAGGTAGCAGGAAAGATGAAATGTCGCTAAATGTAATCTAAATACAGCTTTTTCAAGCATATAAGCCACCTCAGGAATACAGAAATTTAACAAAATATCACACTATTTATTTTTTGGTGTACAAATCTATGCTTCCAGACGCATAACTATAGATGAACCTAGGTTCAAAGTAGATAGTGTAATTAGTAAAAGGCATGCCGCGGCAACGCGGTGTGTCTTTTCATTCTTTAGCATGTGGACTTCTTTAGTCTTTTTTTACTGTTGGCGTAAAATTGCAATGAAACGCATAATGCTCTTTCCATTGCAGAGGGATTCCCCTACGACGCTGGTATGGAAAGTTGGCAAGCTGTAATAGTAGGGATCGTACAGGGACTCGCAGAGTTTCTTCCGATCTCATCTTCTGGGCATATTGTTCTGACCCAGTTCTTACTGGGGATTAAGGGAGAAGGCTCAGGCATCTTGTTCGAGGTGATCTTACATGTGGGGACTCTACTCAGTGTTTTACTCTACTTTTGGCGTACGTTATGGAACATGCTACGTTCTCTATGGACTCCTGAGCTTAAAGAAGAGAGAAGCTGGATCTGGATGCTCGGACTGGCTACAGTTCCTGCTGTGGTTCTCGTGCTGACTCCTTTAGGAGATCTCTTCGAGAGTGCTTATGAGAACCCTGTATTAGTCTCAGGCCTATTACTGGTGACAGGTTCACTCTTATTGGTTCCTAAGTTTATCAAGACGCAGGAGAAGCCTCTGAACTGGGCTACTGCGTTATTAATGGGGGTGGGGCAGGCCTTTGCAATTCTGCCTGGGATTTCTCGCAGTGGGTCGACCATTACTGCAGGATTACTCTCTGGAGTGAATCCTAAGAAGGCGGCTGAGTTTGCCTTTCTGATGTCAGTTCCAGCGATCTTGGGAGCGGTAGTAAAAGAGCGTGAGGCCTTTGCTGAACTCTCGAGTGAAACGTTAACTCCATACTTGATGGGAGCGGCGGCCGCTTTTGTCAGTGGCTTATTAGCTATTGGTCTCGTCATGGGTGCTGTGAAGCGTGGTAAATTAGAGTACTTTGCTTACTATTGTTTTATTGCAGGCGTAGCGGGGATGGTTTATTTCCACTACTTTTACTAAAATATTATGTCAAACTTCCCAATACCTAAACGGCTTGTCATTCGTCTAGTCATCGTCCTTATTGCTGCAGTCTTTGGCTGGTTCGGTAAAGACTCTCTAGCGGATGAATCTAAGACTTCTAATACCGCTATGAATGAGCGACAGCAGACTGTAGAGCTGAAGGGTGAGTTCAAGGTTTACCTCAACTGTGAACTCGTCCCTAGTAAATATAACGATGGAGATAGCTTTCTCGTGAAGCATGGTGATACGGAGCAAGAGTACCGTCTCTATTATGTTGATACGCCAGAGTCGAAGGATAAGCCGTATGATGATCACCGTGAGCGAGTGCTAGATCAAGGGCGTGACCTCGGAGGTCTAGGGTATGAACAGACGTTAAAGATTGGTAAGACAGCTCAGTATGTGACACAGGAACTCTTGAGTAAGCCCTTTAGAGTCTACACAACTGAGGAGTTGGTCTATCAAGGGCCGCGGCAATATGCCTTCGTTCAGGTAGAGTCTGGAGGGAAGGTGAGATGGCTACATGAGATCTTGATTGAAAAAGGTTTAGCCCGGATTCATACGAGAGGTGCCGCTACTCCAGAGGGTGAGAGCTTCTATGATCACCGTGATGCGCTAAGGCAGATCGAGGACGAGGCGCAGGATAATGGAATGGGTGCTTGGCGCTAATGACATGCTGATACTAAGAGTGTAGGCATGAGTCAGATTAGCATGGCTTTTCTTCGAAAACCGTTTACGGTGACCACCGATTAGATAATGAGCAGAAGAACGATTAAGAAGAACCGAACTAATACGAAGCGCTTCCTATTGGCCTCTTACCTGTATGTGCTGAAGGTGCCGATGGTATTATGCACGGTTGCGCTATTAGGGTTGGGAGTTTACTTCCAGGAGGAGTCAGAGACTTACCTGATTGCGGCAGGGGTGTCGGCAGTTGTCACTATCTTTGTCTGGGTAATGTTTATTGGCTTGTCAGCCAAGGTTCAGTGCAAGCTCTGTCGAGCGCAATTCTTGCGTAACTTACGCTGTAGTAAAAAGAAGCATGCCCCCAAAATTCTAGGGAATTATAATCTCCCTGTATCACTTGCGATCATTACGAAGAAGAGCCGTATCTGCTGTCCTTATTGTGGTGAGAAGAGGTCTTACTTTGATAAATAAGAATTCTACAGAACACACAGCTTCTCTATGCATACTGTTTTTGTCTATGGCACCTTACGCACAGGTGCATCGAATGCCTTTAGGATGAAGGGGGCTCGCTCTTTGGGAGAGGCTACGGTTTCTGCGCAGTTGTATCGTGTGCATGATCAATTCCCTGGTGTTGTGCTCGGCGAGGGGAGTGTACTGCATGGAGAGATCTTTACAGATGTTTCTGATCATCACTTGCACGCATTAGATGTCTACGAGGGGTGTGATGACGGATTACCGGTGGAGGAGCATTTATATCGTCGAGTCGAGGTGGATGCTGTCGATGGTAATGGTGATCTCGTACGATGCTATATATGGGAGTATGTGAAGCCTATCGCCGATAGTCCTCTGATTCCAGAAGGTGATTGGTTAGAGGCTCAGCATTAGATGGCAGTAGGGAGCTCTATTTAGTGTCTCTCTTCCGATGATGCGGCCCCAGCACCGGTCTCTAAGGAATGAGGTGAGACGCGCTGCACTTGGTCACAGGTTGCCGCTCCGAGAGGCAGTCGCACCTTTTGATCTTCAATAACTGATCATAGCGTAATGCTCTCCTTATTGGGTGGTATTATTACAAATTGAGGTGTGCGAGGAGTCGTGAATATCGTCGTTATATAGGGGAACGAACGATATACGCGACATCTTATGAAACGAACATTACTCATTTTATGCTCACTCCTTGCCTCATGTATGACATGGGCAGAGGAGGAGAGTAAGGGCACGGTATTAATCACTGGTGCGAATCGAGGCTTAGGGCTAGAAATGGCTAAGCAGTTTCTCGCTGATAACTATCAAGTGTACGGAACCTCTCGTAAGCCGGAGAAGGCGATAGAGCTAAAGGAGGCAGGTGCAACAGTGTTAGGCCTAGACGTCACCTCTGAGGAGAGTATCGCAACGATGGTTAAGACTCTGGCTGGTGAACCGATTGATATTCTGATTAATAACGCAGGATACTTTGGGCCCAAGCTTATGAACCAAGGAATGGCGACGATTGATACTCTGACGAGGAAAGAGATGGAGGACTGTCTCACGGTCAATACGATGGGGCCTATTTTCGTCACCCAGGCATTACTCCCGAACTTACGTGCTGGAGGTCAGAAGAAGGTGATTAATATTTCAACACGAGCGGGGATTATCGCCTCTGGAGGGTCTCCCTATGCCTACGGGTATAAAGTGTCCAAAGCAGCACTCAATATGGTCACTACGAATCTATCTGCAGGGCTACAGAAAGAAGGCTTTATCGTTATCTCACTTGCTCCTGGGCATAATAAGACTCACATGGGGACTCAGGGTGCTCCTCTAGACCCTAAGGACTCTATGCCGATGGTGAAACAGTTAATCTTGGATCTAAAGCCTGAGCAAAGTGGTGGCTTTTGGTTCTACACGGGGAAGCGTCTTCCTTGGTAAAATAGTTTCTAATGTTTATATGAAAGCATTATTCACACGACTTACGCAGATTAAGCCAGATGAGGCGGCGGGAGCATTGGTTTCCTTCTTATTCGTCTTCGTATTGATGGCGTCTTACATGATTCTTAGGCCTGTACGAGATGCCCTGCCGAGTGACTGGGGGGATACCAGTCTAGCTGTACAGTGGTCGATCACGTTCATGCTCTCCACCGTGGCGGTCTCTATCTATAACTTCTGCGCATCTAAGATCTCATTGAAAAAGCTCGTGCCTGCGGTCTTTATCTTTTTCGCGGCCAGCTTTGCTCTGATCTACCTGCTCAGTGTCTTAGGGTGTGACCGTGCCTTATTAGGTAAGGTATTCTATGTCTGGACGAGTGTCTTTAGCCTCTTCCATATCTCCATCTTCTGGAGCTTTACCTCACAGGCGTACAGTAAGGAGCAGAGTAAGAGAATCTTCGGGTTTATTAATACTGGAGCGAGTGTCGGGGCGATTTGTGGACCTGTACTGGTGATTAATCTCGTGAAGAACGTGCCTCTAGAGGGCGTACTCCTCATTACCTCAGGTTCTCTCTTGCTAGTGCTCCCATTGATTGTGGCTCTTAACAAGATCCATGCAGGATATGACCAGTCTCAAGATCTTGGGCAATTAAGTGCAAATCCGTTTAAGGGATTTAAGGATCTCTTAACTCATAAGCAGATTCGTATGATTGCGCTCTTTATCTTCCTCTTTACTGGAGTGGGGGCGTTCGTGTATATCGCACAGAACGAGGCCTTATCTGAGTTCACTCGGGCAGAGCGTAAGGAGAAGTTGGCGTCTCTCGACTTAGCGATTAATGCGTTAACCATTATTCTAGGAGTCTTTGCTACGAATCGCATTACCAAGAAGTGGGGATTGTCTACCGCTCTCTCGATTGTTCCCTTCGGTGTAGCAGCTTTACTGTTACTCTTGAGTATGAATCCAGAGGTGATCTTTGTCCTAGCGCTACAATTGCTCAGGAAGTCTGGAAACTATGCGATTACGCGTCCTGCACGTGAGATCTTATTTACAGGTGTTGGTCGAGAGGCACGCTTCAAGACGAAGCCGATCATTGATGTGGCCGTCTATCGCGGAGGAGACGTGTTCTGGATCTGGAGCATAGCGATCTTAGGGGACGGGTATCTGAACTTCACCCTCAGTCAAAAGTTATGGGTCGGAGCAGGGATCGCTGTCTTATGGGGACTACTAGGAGTGTACTTGGGGCGTAAGCATGAGCGCGAGGAGCGTCTAGTCAAGCAGGAGGCAGAGGTGTCTGCGACACCGGTTACCTCATCTTAGACGGGCGGAACCCCATAATCTTTTTGAAGGCATTCGAGAACGAGGCGGTGTCATAGTACCCCAGCGTCTTGGCTACCGTCTCGATCTTGTTCCGCTTATCACTTAGGAGGATGCGCGCCTTACGCATCTTCAGGTATTCTAACTGCTGCTTCGCACTTCGCCCAAACTGTTTTTGGCAAAGTCGGCGCAGGTGTTCTGTGCTGATGTTAGCCTTGCGAGCGAGTTGCTCGACAGTCCAAGGAGCGGAGAGATCTTCCTGTACCTCTTTCCATAAGGCCCAGATTCTCTCATCCTTAACCTTAGGTTGGGAGAACAGTAGTACCTGCTTCTGGATGAGTTCGACCCATAGGTTCTCTGCGCCGCGGTTCTGTGTAGACTGTTGATTATGGTAGAGTCCTGAGATCGCGTGGTGGAGGCAGTCTGCTGCGAACTCTCCGTACACGGGGGTAAGCTCTGTGACGATTGGGTTTTCACCCTCGTTCTCCAAGTACTTCACCCAGCTAAAGGTCCATTGCTCCCCCTCGATCGATTTGATCGAATTATAAGCAAACGGGGGGAGGAGACAGGCATGGCCCTTTGGGATAGTTACCCATGACCCTTCGATGAAGACTTGTCCTCGCCCCTCTAGCGTCGCAATCATGCAGCTCCCTGACTGATGTGTTCTGGTCAGTTCGTACGGGTGTCCGGTAGTGAGTGTACCAGTATGCGCGATACGGTAATGTTGGAGGATGTCAGAGGTGGGGAAGTCTGAATAGCGTTGATCGGAGTGATCTCCGAGGACGGTGACTCTTTCTAGGACCGCGGACCAGTCATCATTGTCTCTTAGTTCAGGCATAACTTCTTCGTCGAGCAGAGTGCCGTACAATAAGTGCTTTTGAATATTAGTAAATCTCTTTTAGATATTTTGCCTGTGAGGCTTGTATCTCGCTCGGGATGAGTGGAATTTTGGTTGTGTGTGAATCGGTTTGTTGTTTCTCGTCTTGATTTTTGCGCCTGTAGAGGCCGTTTGAGATGTTTTATAAAATTTTTATCCTTATAATATCGGTGTTCTCCTCGATTTTGGTCATTTTCACTGGTTAAATTTTAAAATTTTTCTACTTTACGTGATATTTTGAGAGATGGTAAAACTTTTTCCTCTATGGGATAACAAGAGAGTTTTTGAGATGCGAGCACGCGTTGGTCGTTTAAGATAAAAGGGTTCTCCCTCTGTCTAGCAAAAAAGTAAAAGGTTTTTTGAGAGGGGTGGCACAATATGTTGTGCTTATAATAATTTTAAATACTAGATGATGAAGACTTTCCTTTGACTTTGAGTAGTTCGAGGAGTACATTTCCGCGGCAAATATTTTCGCAGAAAGGGTGACACGCATGTGCCTAATCTGCAGAGTATCCAACTCATGAACCACACAAGATAATGGCAGAAACAACAACAGTGAAGCTTGGGAACAGAGAGTTTGTTCTTGATAAGGCGAAGGCAGAAGAGGCCTTCGCGGCGAAAAAGGTGATTAATGGTAAGGAATCCATGTTCTTTAACATTCTTCCTCTTAAGTATCAATGGGCATACGATCTCTACAAGACAATGAAGGCTAATCACTGGGAGCCAGAAGATATCCAAATGCAAAAGGATGTAGAGCAGTGGAGAGGAACTGAAGTTACTGACCAGGAGCGCTGGATTATCAAGATGGGGATTGGGTACTTCTCTGCGGCAGAGGGTATCGTAGGGGATAACATTCAACATGTAGTTCGTGATGTGGTTACTGCACCTGAGCTTAAGCTTGTTCTGGGACGCCACGCACACGAGGAGAATATCCACGCTGACTCCCTAGTGTATATGATTTCTTCCCTAGGGATTAACCCTCACGAATGTGAGGCGATGTTCGAGGATGTGCAGACGATTAAGGATAAGAACCACTTTGTTGTCTCGAATTCACGAGCACTACGACGTGATATCGATTTGACGGTTCTAGAGAATAAGCAGGCTCTGGCTAAGAATATTTTCCTCTTTGGCCAAATTATGGAGGGGACTCAGTTCTATGGTCTCTTCGGAATGATTCTCTCGCTCTATCGCCAGAATAAGTTTATGGGGATCGGGCAAATGTTCCAGTACACTCTCCGTGATGAGTCGAACCACATCGAGGTATTTCGTAATCTTCTTATGGATCTAGTGGAGGAGAACCCTGAGATCTGGACAGCAGAGTTCCGTGAGGATCTGAGAGAAACAATGCGCGAAGGGATCCGTCTCGAGAAGGCCTTTATTCGTGACTGTCTCCCAGTAGGAGCCATTGGTCTCAATGCTGATGAATTTGTCGAGTATATCGATTATATCGCAGACCGACGTCTAGAGAGTTGTGGGCTGGCTCCACTCAATGAGAGTACCAATAACCCATTCCCATGGCTTGCAGAGATGATGGACATTAAGCGTGAGCAGAACTTCTTCGAGGGACGTGTTACAGAATATCAGACGGCGGCAGTTCTGGAGACCACAGAGGAGTACGACGACGACGATCTGTAAGAGTTTTTTCAACACTTTTGAGAACTCCTACTCATCTTATGAGTGGAGTTCTTCTTATTTTAACCGAACAATTATGATTAATAAATTTCAAAGCAGCTCAATGAGCCTAGAGCAAGATGTCTCGCTAAAGAGAGTCATCGAGTCTCGTGTGAACAAAGGCGGAAGTCGATTTGATTGGGCGAATACGATTCCATCTGATCGCCAAACTTCTACTTCTGATATTGTGGTCTCGGATTCTAAGGGAGAATCAGAGTTGAATCTAGGTGGGCTCGCGGAGACAATTGGTGAGGCTCTTACCGATCTTCTTATCGCGAAGGGTGAAGAGTCCCATGAGAAAATCTATAATGAATCGAACCGAGGCTTTGTAGCGGATACGGCTCTGGCAGTAGCGAATAGTCTCATGTCTCAGACACAGGCCGGAGGTCAACTCAAGCTCTCGCATCATGATCTCTATCTCTTGATTGAGAAGGCTCTCATCGAGCAGAACAGACACGATGTAGCAAAGTCATTAACCCTTTACCGCCAGTATCAGAATGATGGTGACTTTTCTCGTGATGAGCAACCTGTGACCGTGAAGCTGATTCGCCGTAACAATAGCATCGTGCCATGGAATGAAGGCAAGATCGAGGCGGCAGTACGACGCGCCTTTCTCACGGAAGAGCAGAACCCAGAACCATCCCCAACGATCGCGCGCGCAGTGACTAACCGCGTGAGCCTTTCGGGTATCTCTAAGATCGACATCGAGGAGGTTCAAGACTATGTTCAAGAGGAACTGATGCGACACGGTCACTTCCGTGTGGCGGAACACTACATTTTATACCGTGCTCAACGCGCACGTAAACGTGATGAAGAAATGCAAGCGGAACAACACGATACACAACAAGAATCAATGGTCGTGATCATCGAGGAAGATGGTACGAGCAACTTTTGGGACGGGCTAGACCTCCGCAAGCGCATTGAGTTTGCCTCTACAGGGCTGGAGTTGACGCTCTCAGCACAAGAGATCGAGGCAGAACTCCGTCGTTCTATGACGACTGAGATCTCGCGAGATGACCTCCGTAAGTTAGTCATCCTAAATGCGAAGACACTCCTAGAGAAGGATGCGGACTTTGCTCGCTTCTCCGCTCGTATTCTCCTTACCTATATTTACGAAGAGGTTCTCGATTGGGATATTGTAGCGGATGGACGTGAGGGGCTTAAGAAGGCGCACCAGCGCGGGTTCGTTCAATATATCAAGCACGGGGTAGAGATTAATCGTCTCTCACCAGACCTGCTTAGCTATGACCTAGAGAAGGTCGCGCAGGCTCTTGACCCGTCAGCCGACTTAGACTTTGAGTTCTTAGGGATAAGTACACTCTATGACCGCTACCTGATCGTAGACAAGACAGGTACTAAACATCGTCGTATGGAGACTCCTCAGTTCTTCTGGCTTCGTGTTTCCTTAGGCTTGTTCAAAGGTGAGGTTCAGGATCGTGAAGAACTCGCTATCGGTCTGTATCAGCTCTACAAGAGTCGTCGATTCTGTTCATCTACCCCAACACTCTTTAACTCTGGGACGATGCACAGCCAGCTCTCATCGTGCTACCTTTATAAGATTGATGACTCCATCGAGTCGATCATGCAGCGTGGAATCGCGGATAATGCGTACTTATCTAAGTGGGCCGGTGGTCTTGGTGGTTCATGGACTGCCGTTCGTGGTATGGGTGCCTACATTAAGGGGACTAACGGTGAGTCACAAGGGGTGATCCCATTCCTGAAGCTTCACAATGACCAGCTCGTAGCTGTGAACCAAGGTGGTAAGCGTCGTGGTTCTGGATGTGCATACCTAGAGACTTGGCATAATGACCTCAAGGACTTCTTAGAGCTCCGTAAGAACACGGGTGATGACCGCATGCGTACGCATGATATGAATACGGCGAACTGGATTCCCGACTTGTTTATGAAGCGTATGGAGGCTCGTCAGAACTGGACCTTCTTCCGCTCAAGTGATGTTCCTGACCTTCATGACCTCTATGGATCAGCCTTTGAGGCGCGTTATGAAGAGTACGAGGCAATGGCTGAGCGTGGAGAGATCTGGAGCGAGACGATTGCTGCGATTGACCTCTGGAAGGATATGCTCAAGGCCATCTTCGAGACCGGTCACCCATGGATCACATTCAAGGACCCATGTAACGTACGTAGTCCGCAAGACCACGTGGGTGTCGTTCATAGCTCGAACCTCTGTACCGAGATCACACTGAATACCTCTCAGGATGAGACCGCAGTATGTAACCTAGGTTCAGTAGTGCTCGAGAATCACGTGAACGATGACGGAACGATCAACCATGAGCTCCTCAAGGAGACCGTCAGCATTGCAATCCGTGCGCTGGATAACGTAATCGATATCAACTTCTATCCAACCCCAGCGGCTCAGAACTCTAATCTCAAGCACCGTCCAATCGGAATGGGTGTCATGGGCTTACAGAATGCACTCTATAAGCGTAATCTCAGCTTTGATAGTGATGCGGCAGTGGAGTTCAATGATGAGATCATGGAGGCTGTTGCCTACTATGCTTACTCAGCGTCATCAGACCTCGCTGCAGAGCGTGGGACCTACTCTAGTTATGAGGGGAGTAAGTGGGATCGTGGACTCCTCCCGCAGGATACAGTTGACCTCTTAGAGAAGGAGCGTGGAATCGCTATTGATACTCCTAGAGGTGGTAAGATGGACTGGTCTGTCGTGCGTGAGAAGATTGCTAAAAACGGGATGCGTAACTCCAACGTGCTCGCTATCGCTCCAACCGCTACGATCTCTAATATTATGGGGTCTACTCCATGTATCGAGCCAAACTACAAGAACCTCTTCGTGAAGGAGAACCTCGGTGGTAAGTATATCATGCTTAACAAGCAACTTGTCTACGATCTGAAGGTACTCAACCTGTGGGACCAGAAGATGATCGATGACCTGAAATACTTCGATGGTGAGCTCGATAATATTGAGCGTATCCCTGCGGATCTTAAGTCTAAGCATAAGACCGTCTTTAGTGTGCCGTTCGAGTACATCATTGATGCGGCTGCACGTCGTCAAAAGTGGATCGACCAATCACAATCGGTGAATCTCTTCCTCGCTGTTCCAAGTATGAAGAATCTCTCGCACATGTACCGTCGTGCATGGAGTAAGGGACTCAAGACGACTTACTACCTTCGTACCCTAGGGGCGAGTAATATCGAGAAGTCGACTGCTGCAGAGAAGAAGGAGATTCGAGGTGTTATGGCTGGTTCTACCGCTGCCCCTCAATCGAACCCCGCGGTGGATGAGACCTTCACCCCAGGGCCTAAGGCGTGCTCCCTCGATAATCCAGATTGTGAGAGCTGCCAGTAGCAGTATGCATCTATCTTATGTAAGGAGGCCCGATGAGGCCTCCTTTTTTTAGGTCCTTGTATTAGGTGGAGCTGTTCGACATAGTCCTTTCTGTGTCAGAGAGTTTGACCATCTGCTTTACATGGTCATGGAAAGGTGATTAGGTCGAGGTCCTGATATTTTTCAATATGTTTGAAGTAAAAGAAAAGCCCGAGATGGTGGAGAGAGCTCTGCTTGTGCGTATTTCATTAAACCGACGTGAGCAGGATGAGGATGAGGCTTTGCTAGAGGAGTTAAATGAGCTGGTAACGACCCTAGGTATCGGGATCGAGGATGAGATGCTAGTTCATGCTCGTAGTGAGCATAAGAAGTTTATTTGCGGTACAGGTAAGGCAGAAGAGATTGCGACCTTTGCGAAGGCGATCGAATGTGATGTTATCGTGTTTGATAATATGTTAGCTCCGATGCAGCAACGTGCTTGGGAGGAGATCACAGGAGTCACCGTGATCGATCGAGAGGAAGTGATTCTCGATATCTTCGCAGGGCGCGCCCAGACGAAGGAGGCTATCCTGCAGGTCGAGCTCGCGCGTATGCAATATGCCCTCCCTCGAATGAAGAAGATGTGGGGGCACCTCGACCGTGAAGGTGGTGGTGGTGTAGGCGGTGGTGCGGCCTCCCGAGGAATGGGAGAGAAGCAGATCGAGGTAGACCGTCGTCTCGCGCGCAAGCGCATCGATCGAATCAAAGAGGATCTCGCGATTGTCAGAAAGCAGCGTAAGACACGACGCAAGGATCGAGAAAAGTACGAGGTGCCTCATGCGGCAGTGGTAGGGTATACGAATGCAGGGAAGTCGACTCTCTTGAATAAAATCTCAGGAGCTGATGTGCTCGCTGCAGATATGTTGTTCGCGACGCTCGATACGACCACGAGACGGATCGAGCTTCCAGATGGACAGCCACTCCTAGTGACAGATACGGTTGGGTTTGTCAGGAATCTTCCGACTCGATTAGTCGAGGCCTTTAAGGCTACTCTGGAGGAGGCTGTTTTGGCAGACTTTCTCTTACACGTCTTGGATGCGAGTAATCCACAGGCGCTCAAGTTCTACACGACTACGATGGAGGTACTCAAGGAGCTGGGGGCTGATGATAAGAAGATGATTACCGTGTTGAATAAGGCTGATCTCGTCGAGGATGAGGCTCAGCTGACGGCACTCGTGACACAGCTACCCAATACCGTACTCATCTCAGCTGTCACTGGGCAGGGGCTAGAGCACCTCGAACAGAAGTGTACCGAGCTGCTCATGGAGCGCATCCAGGTGAATACATACCGTATCCCACAATCCAAAGGCAATCTCATCTCGATCCTCCACCAGGAGTCTAAGGTGATCAACATCGAGTATGAAGGAGCCGATGTCGTGGTTCAAGCGGCGGTCAGTCCAGCCCTAGCAGGTAAGCTCAAGGAGTACCACGATGTAGAGGCGCCTCATGTGACCGAGCCAGAATGGTAGTTTATTGAGTTGAAATGCGTGGGAGAGAGGGCACCTTACATGGTAGTGGAAAATAAGAATACATTCTCTCTCCGGACGCTCAATGTAGTGCACCAATGGGTACAGCAGGTAGTCAAGCCTGGTGATCTCGTGATCGACGGTACAGTCGGTAATGGGCATGATACCGTGTATCTCGCGGAATTAGTCGGTGAGGCAGGGCATGTCGTGGGGTTTGATATCCAAGAGGAGGCGGTTCGTCGCACTGCAGTAGCTCTGCAGGCAAAGGGATATGGCGACAGAGGGGAGCTACATGCAGCTTGTCATAGCCGAGTGAGGGAGTTCTTGTCTGAGGATGCCTCTGTGGCGGTGGCTATGTTTAATTTAGGGTACCTGCCCAATGCCGATAAGTCTATTATTACTCAGGTTGAGACGACTATCCGGGCGCTCGAGGAGACCCTGCAGGTGCTTCAGCCGCTTGGATTAATGACGATTGTGTGTTATCCTGGCCATGCTGGAGGCGACTCGGAGGCTCTCGCAGTAGAGGCCTGGGCTAAGGAGCTCAATTCGGTAGAATATTCTGTCATGAAAGCCACGCCTCATAATCCACGAAGCCAAGCACCCTACATCATCGCGATTCAAAAAGGGCGCCCAAGGTAAGGGACGGTGTGTCGTGGTGAAAAATCAGAAACTTTCTGCTGTTCATCTGCGAAAGTCTGCTACATTTTGCCCACATGAATACGGCATCGCTCCCAGATAAGACGGGTCACTATGGAAAGTTTGGCGGAATGTTCGTCCCAGAGACGCTCATGACTCCGCTCTTAGATCTTGAGAAGGCATACGAAGAGGCGCGTCAGGATCCTGCATTCCAGGCAGAGTTGTCAGATCTGCTGACAAACTTTTGTGGTCGTGCGACCCCTCTCTACTATGCGGAGCGTCTGACCGAAAAGCTCGGCGGAGCTAAGATCTACTTCAAGCGTGAAGACCTCCTACATACCGGAGCGCATAAGATTAATAATGCGATCGGTCAAATCCTCCTCGCTAAGCGTCTTGGCAAGAAGCGTATCATCGCAGAGACAGGTGCTGGACAGCACGGGGTAGCGACCGCGACCGTGTGCGCACGTTTCGGCATGGAGTGTCGTGTCTATATGGGAGCAGTCGACATGGAGCGTCAGGCGCTCAACGTGGCGAGAATGCGTCTCATGGGGGCAGAGGTCGTCGGTGTGACCGCTGGACAAGCTACACTCAAGGAAGCGGTAAACGAGGCGATGCGTGACTGGGTCGCGACAGTAGAGGATACGCACTACATCCTCGGCTCTGCTCTAGGAGCACACCCATTCCCAATGATGGTGAGAGACTTCCACCGCGTGATCGGAGTGGAGGCGCGCCAACAGATTTTAGAAAAGGAAGGACGCTTACCAGATCTACTCATCGCTTGTGTCGGTGGTGGGTCTAATGCGATTGGTCTCTTCCATCCCTTCCTCGAGGATGAAGATGTCCAGATGGTTGGGGTAGAGGCTGGTGGTGATGGCATCATTCCAGAGAGGCACGCAGCTCGCTTCCAAGGCGGTAAGCTCGGTGTCCTCCAGGGAACCAAGACCTGGCTCCTCGCTAACGATGATGGACAGATCGAGCTAACCCACTCTGTGAGTGCAGGTCTCGACTACGCCGCCGTAGGCCCTGAGCACGCATACCTCCAAGACATCGGGCGTGCGGACTATGCCTACGCGACTGATGAAGAGGCGCTCAATGCCTTCCGCGAGATCTCCCGTACAGAAGGTATCCTACCAGCTCTCGAGACCTCACACGCTATGGCACACGTCCTCAAGGTTGCGGGAGACATGCCAAAGGATAGCATCATCATCGCGAACATGTCAGGACGTGGTGATAAGGACGTAGAGCAAGCTGCTAAATACCTCCTCAACGACTAATGATAATGCTGGAGCTACGTCTTAGTAGCTCCAAGCGTATCTTATTTTA